>JAABTC010000050.1 GCA_011390055.1 Burkholderiales bacterium
CGGACGGCGTGTCGCGCATCGCGCAGGAGGCGGGCTTGAGCGACATCGAGACGCGCGAAGGTCTGGCGCAACTGTTGCCGGACGTGGTCGACCGCCTGACCCCTGAAGGCAATCTGCCGCCGGACGACGATCTGAACCACTCCCTCGACGACTTCTTCGGCCAGCTGCGCCGCTGAGTGCGCGGCCCACGCGCTGCGGCGCGTGATCAGCGCCGCAGCGCGCGTGACAGCAGCAGCACGGGCAGCAGCCCAACCAGAACGATCGCCAGCGACGGCAGCGCCGCTTCGGCCAAGCGTTCGTCGCGTGCCAGGTTGTAGGCCACCACGGCCAGCGTGTCACTGTCGAACGGGCGCAGCACCAGCGTGGCGGGCAACTCCTTCATCACGTCGACGAAGACCAGCAGCGCGGCCGCCAGCACCGAGCGCCGCAGCAGCGGCGCATGCACCTGGGTCAACAACCGCGTGCGCGACGCGCCGAGCATGCGGGCGCTGTCGTCCAGACTCACCGGCAGCCGCGCGTAGCCGGCCTCGAGCGACTGCAGCGCCACCGCCGAAAAGCGCAGCAGGTAGGCGTACAGCAACCCGCCGACGGAGCCGGTGACGATCGAGGCCAGCGGCGCCCCGGGCCAGCGTTCCTGCACCAGGCCGACCGGCAGCAGGATGCCGACCGCGATCACCGTGCCGGGCACGGCATAGCCCAGCGAGACGCTGCGGATCGCGCCCACCAGCAGCCGGTCGCGCCAGTTGCGTGCCGCGCGCAGCCCGCCCTGGCGCCGTCCGCCCGGCGCCTGGCGCAGTGCAAATGCCAGCGCGAGGGCCAGCGCGGCCGCCAGCACCGCCGCGGTGGCGGCAAGCTGGAAGCTGGTGGCGCACCATTGGACGAAGCGTGCCCATGGCAAGCCGATCTCGGCACTGCGCGATTCGACCCACACCAGCCTGCCCAGCACCGCCAGCGGCAGCACGAAGCCCAGCGCCACCGGCACGGCGCACAGGCCCCAGGCCAGCGCGGCGCGTCGACCGTGCAAACGAACAGCGCGCGAATCACTGCCCGAACCGCCCGCCGCTGGGCCCACCGACCGGCTGGCGGCATAGCGCAAACGCTGCCGCGCGCGCCGCTCGGCCCACAGCAGAAGACCCACCACCAGCAGCAGCAGGGCCGCCAGCTGGGCCGCGGCCACGCGGTCGTTCATCACCAGCCAGGCCTTGTAGATGCCGGTGGAGAAGGTGTTGAGCCCGAAGTACGAACCCACGCCGTAGTCGGCCAGCGTCTCCATCAGGGCGAGGGCCACGCCGGCGGCCAACGCCGGCCGCGCCATCGGCAGGGCCACCGCCAGGATGCGCCGGCGCAGCCCGGCGCCCAACAGGCGCGCCGCCTCCATCATCTGGACGCCGCGTTCGGCCAGCGCGGTGCGCACCAGCAGGTACACGTAGGGGTACAAGCACAGCACGAACAGCGCGATGGCGCCGGGCAGGCTGCGCACGTCGGGCCACAGGGCGCCCTCGGCGCCCGTGCTGTGTCGCAGGGCGCTCTGCAGCGGGCCGCTGTACTGCAGGAAATCGGTGTAGGCGTAGGCCAGCACGTAGGCCGGCATCGCCATCGGCAGCAGCAGGGCCCATTCGAAATGCCGGCGGCCGGGAAACTCGAACAGCGCGACGGCCGCCGCAGCCCCGCCCCCCAGGAGTGCCACGCCGATGCCGACGAAGGTGGCCAGCACCAGCGACTGCCAGGCGTAGCCTGCCAGCACGGTCTCGGCCTGGTGCGCCAGCACCTCCCAGTCCTGCGCGTCGAACGACAGCCACGACACCGCCACGCCCAGCACGGGCAGCGCCAGCAGCAGGCACAGCAGGGTCAGCAAGGAACGCATCTTGCGCAGCGGGCGGTCGGGCGAGACGGGCGGCACGGGGCGAGAGGGACCCGCGCGCCCGGGTCGAGCGGCCCCGCTGAATGCGAACAATGCGCATTCCGCTGCCGTCTATCATACGGTCATGTTCCTCGTCCTCGACCAGGTCGGCGTGCGCTACGCGGGCAGCCGGGCGCCGCACGTGGCCGTCGACGGCGTCTCGCTGACGCTGGCCGAGGGCCAGATCGGCGTGCTGATCGGGCCGTCCGGTTGCGGCAAGACCTCGTTGCTGCGCGCGGTGGCCGGGCTGGAACCCGTGGCCCACGGCAGCATCTCGATGGGCGGCACCCTGCTCGCCGATGCCGAACAGCAGCTGCCGGCCGAAGCCCGGCGCATCGGCATGGTGTTCCAGGACTATGCCCTGTTCCCGCATCTCAACGTGCGCGACAACGTGGCCTTCGGCCTGCGCGAGCTGCCGCGCGCCCTGCGCGAGGCGCGCATCACGCAGGTGCTGGAGCTGGTCGGCCTGGCGCATGCCGCGCGGCGTGCGCCGCACCAGCTCTCGGGCGGTCAGCAGCAGCGGGTGGCGCTGGCCCGTGCGCTGGCGCCCGAGCCGCGCCTGCTGCTGCTCGACGAGCCCTTTTCCAACCTCGACGTCGACCTGCGCGAGCGCCTGGCGCACGACATCCGGGCGATCCTGAAGGCGGCCGGTACGACGGCGCTTTTCGTCACGCACGACCAGATCGAGGCTTTCGCGATCGGCGACGCGATCGGCGTGATGCACCGGGGCCGTCTCGAGCAGTGGGACGACGCCTACACCCTGTACCACCGCCCGGCCACCCGCTTCGTGGCCGATTTCATCGGCCACGGCGTGTTCACGCCGGCGCGCATCGTCGACAGCCCGGACGGCCCCCGCGTTCAGACGCCGCTCGGCGCGCTGGCCGACGCCGCCGAGTGCCCGCTGCCGGGCGCCTACCCCGGTGGCGAGTGCGACGTGCTGCTGCGCGCCGACGACATCGTCCACGACGACGCGGCGCCCGTCAAAGCCTGCATCGAACGCAAGGCCTTCCGCGGCTCGGAGTTTCTTTACACGCTGCGTCTGGCCAGTGGCGAGCGTGTCTTGGCGCACGTGCCGAGCCACCACGACCACCAGGTCGGCGAGTGGATCGGCATCCGTGCCGTGGTCGACCATGTGGTGACCTTTGCGCGCGAAAACGAGGCCATTGCCGCACCGGGCGCGTGAATTCGGCCAGAAGCCCCTGCGCGAGGGGGTGAACTTTGCCCTTGTTCACACGCTCGAAGAGTGGCCGCGGCGTATAGTCTCCGCAGGAAGCTAGAGGAGTGTCGCGATGGGTGCCAAGTTGAAGGTGGCCGGCTTTGTCGGCGTCGGGGTTCTGGCCGGTGCGCTGACCACCATGCAGCTGCAGGCTTTCGCCCGCGGCAGCTTTGCGCCCCTTCCGCTCGAGGAATTGCAGCAACTGGCCGCCGTGTTCGGCATGATCAAGAGCGACTACGTCGAAAGCGTCGACGAGAAGAAGCTGATCAACGACGCCATCAGCGGCATGGTTTCCGGGCTCGACCCGCACAGCCAGTTCTTCGACAAGAAGAATTTCAAGGAATTCCGGGAAGGCACCACCGGCAAATTCGTCGGCATCGGCATCGAGATGGGCATGGAAGACGGCCTGGTCAAGGTGGTGTCGCCCATCGAAGGCTCCCCGGCCTTCCGCGCCGGCCTGAAGAGCGGCGACCTGATCACCCGCATCGACGACACGCCCGTGAAGGGCCTGACGGTCGACCAGGCCGTCAAGCGCATGCGGGGTGAGCCGAACACCAAGGTCTCGCTGACGATCTTCCGCAAGGACGAGTCGCGCAGCTTCCCGGTCACGCTCACCCGCGAAGAGATCCGCCAGCAGAGCGTGCGCAGCAAGATCGTCGAGCCGGGCTATGCCTGGCTACGCATCAGCGTGTT
The DNA here is from genome assembly GCA_011390055.1 of Burkholderiales bacterium. Classification (GTDB taxonomy): domain Bacteria; phylum Pseudomonadota; class Gammaproteobacteria; order Burkholderiales; family Burkholderiaceae_C; genus CADEEN01. The sequence goes on from JAABTC010000050.1 coordinate 3,810, forward strand.
CCAGGAGCGCTCGGTCGAAGACTTCGCGCGCAAGATGGACGAGATCTACAAGGCCGAACCCAACCTGAAGGGCCTGGTGCTCGACCTGCGCAACGACCCGGGCGGCCTGCTCGACGGCGCGATCGCGGTGTCTGCCGCATTCCTGCCGGCCGACACCGTCGTGGTGACGACCAACGGCCAGGTGGCCGACTCCAAGGCCACCTTCAAGGCCGCGCCCGAGTTCTACGCCCGCCGCGGCGGCGACCCGCTGCGCCGGCTGCCGGAAGCGGTCAAGAAGGTGCCGCTGGTGGTGCTGGTCAACGAAGGCTCGGCTTCGGCCAGCGAGATCGTCGCCGGCGCGCTGCAGGATCACAAGCGTGCCACCATCATGGGCGCACAGACCTTCGGCAAGGGTTCCGTCCAGACCTGGCGCCCGCTGACGGCCGACACCGCGCTGAAGATCACCACGGCGCGTTACTACACCCCGCAGGGCCGTTCGATCCAGGCCACCGGCATCGTGCCGGATGTGTGGCTCGACGAAACCGCCGACGGCAACGTGTTCGCCGCGCTGCGCCTGCGCGAGGCCGACCTCGACAAGCACCTGACCACGCCCGACGAGAAGAAGGACGACGCGCGCACCAAGGCACGCGACGAGGCGCGCAAGAGGCTCGAGGAGCAGTTGTCCAAGAGCAAGGAGCCGCCCAAGCCGCTGCCCGAGTTCGGCAGCCTGGAAGACTGGCCCCTGCGCCAGGCCCTGAACCAGCTGCAAGGCAAGACCGTGATCGCTTCGAAGACTGCGAGCGAGCGGCGGGCTGAAGCCAAGACAGAGTGAAGGTTTGCAGAATCCTTGAAAGGCCCGCTCCGTCGGGCCTTTTTTCCTGTTGACGTCGTCATGGACGACGATGCACTCCTGCGCTACTCGCGCCACATCCTGCTCGACGAGATCGGCATCGAGGGCCAGCGTCGTCTGCTCGATGCGCATGCCCTGGTGATCGGTGCCGGCGGCCTGGGTTCGCCGGTGGTGCTGTACCTGGGCACGGCGGGCGTCGGGCACATCACGCTTGTCGACCACGACACGGTCGACGTGACCAACCTGCAGCGCCAGATCGCCCACAACCTTGCGCGCGTCGGCCGGCCCAAGGCCGAATCGGCGCGCGACACGGTGGCGGCGATCAACCCGGATGTGCAGATCACGCCGCTCGTCGAACGCGCCGACGCTGCACGGCTCGACGTTTTGGTGCGTGAGGCCGATGTCGTCCTCGACTGCAGCGACAACTTCGCCACGCGCCATGCCGTCAACGCCGCCTGCGTGGCGTACCGCAAACCGCTGGTGTCGGGCGCAGCGATCGGCTTCGACGGCCAGGTCTCGGTCTATGACACCCGCGACGCCGCAGCACCCTGCTACGCCTGCCTGTTCCCGGCTGACGCGACGTTCGAGGAAGTGCAGTGCGCGACGATGGGCGTGTTCGCGCCGCTGGTCGGCATCGTCGGCTCGGTGCAGGCGGCCGAGGCGTTGAAGCTGCTGATCGGTGTCGGCAGCTCGCTCGCCGGGCGCCTGCAGATGATCGACGCCCGCGCGATGGAATGGACCGAAGTCCGCATGCAGCGCAGCCCGCACTGCCGCGTCTGCGCACCCTTCAGGGCCTGAGCACCACCTTGGCTGCGGCGCAGCGGCCCTGGTCGAGGTCGACGAAGGCCTGCGCGCCCTCGTCGAGCGGGCGCTGCTCGACCCACGACAGATCGCCGAACACGCCGCGGTGCAGTGCATCGACGGTGGCCCGCAGGTCGGCCGTCGTGTAGGTGTAGGTGCCGAGCAAGGTGATCTCGGCCAGCGTCAGCTTGCGCATGTCGATCTCGCTGGCCCAGTCCTGCAGGCCCACGTGCATGATCACGCCGCCGGGCTTGACGGCGGCGAAGGCCTGGGTGCGCGTGGCCTTGGCGCCGACCGCGTCGATGACGTAGTCGTACGCGGCTTCCCCCAGCGGTTGGCTGCGCGGGTCGACGACCTCGCAGCGGGCGTGCTCGGCCACCGCCGCGCGGCGCAGCGGATTCAGTTCGGTCAACGCGAGGCGATCGACACCCAGATGGCGCAGCAGCAGCGCGGCGAGCATGCCGATCGCGCCGCCGCCGATCACCAGCACGCGGCATTCGTGCACGGGCCGCGCCAACGCTCGCAGCGACAGGTTGACGGCATGCCAGGCGGTGGCGGCGGGCTCGGTCAGCGCGGCGGCCACCGTGTCCATCGACTGCGGCATCGCGACGAGCGAGGCCGCCGGGATGCTCATGGACTCGGCGAAGGCGCCCGGCCGGGTCATGCCGACCATCGTGCGGTTCGCGCACAGGTTGTTGCGGCCCTGCGCGCAGTACTCGCAGGTGCCGCAGACGATCAGCGGGTTGCCGGTGTAGCGCATGCCGACCTCGAAGCCCGGTGCCGCCGAGCGCTCGATGCGGCCGACGAACTCGTGCCCGAGCACCAGACCGGGCAGGCGGCGCGGATCGTGGCCGTGAAAGGCGTGCAGGTCGGAGCCGCAGATGCCCACGGCCTCGATCTTCAAGACAACTTCGCCGGGCGCGGCCTCGGGCTGCGGGCGCTCCTGCAACTGCATCGCACCGGGTTGGGTGTAGACGAGGGCTTTCATGCACCGGCTCCGTGGGCACTGTCGACGATGGCGGCACGCAGGCATCCGACCATGCGGTCGATGTCTTCGGGCTCGCTGATGAAGGGCGGCGCGAGCACCAGCGTGTCGCCGGGCGCGCGCGTCAAGAGGCCGTGATCGAACGCGGCAGCCTGCGCACGCTGGCCGCGGCTGCCCGGTGCGCCGTCGTCGGCCGCGAGTTCGATGCCGGCCGCCAGGCCGATGTTGCGCACGCTCACCACGCCGGGCGCATCGGCCAGCGCATGCACCGCGCGCTCGAAGTGCGGCGCCAGCGCGCGCACCCGCGCCGGAAGCGCTTCCTGCTCGAGCGTGTCGAGCATCGCAAGGCCTGCCGCGCAGGCCAGAGGGTGGCCCGAGCAGGTGTAGCCGTGCATCAACTCGGCCAGGTGCGCCGGGCCGTGCATCAGCGCGTCGTGGATCTCGCGCTTGACCAGCACGCCGCCGAGCGGCGCCGCGCCATTGCTGACGGTTTTTGCAAAGACGATCATGTCGGGCACGACGCCGAAAGTCTGCGCCGCGAACATGTCGCCCAGGCGGCCGAAACCGGTGATGACCTCGTCGAAGATCAGCAGCAGGCGATGCCGATCGCAGATCTCGCGCAGGCGCTGCAGGTAGCCGACCGGCGGCACCAGCACCCCCGTCGATCCCGCGACCGGCTCGACCACGACGGCGGCGATCTGGCCGGCGCCGTGCAGCGCGACGATGCGGTCTTCGAGCTCGTCGGCCATCTCGGCGCCAACCTTCGGTTGGCCGCGCACGAAGGCCTGCGTGGCCGCATCCCAGGTCGAACGCAGGTGGTCGGCGCGCGGCAGCACGGCACCGAAGGCACGCCGGTTGTTGACCATGCCGCCGACCGCCAGGCCGCCGAATCCGACACCGTGGAAGGCGCGGTCGCGGCCGATGAAGAGCGAGCGTTGGCCCTCGCCGATCGCCTGGGCGTAGGCCAGCGCGATCTTCAAGGCGGTGTCGCAGGCTTCGGAGCCGCTGTTGACCAGGAACACCCGGTCCAGGCCCGGCGGCGCGAGCGCGCCCAGGCGCTCGGCCAGCTGGAACGCCAGCGGATGCCCAACCTGGAAGCTCGACGCGAAGTCGAGCACGTCGATCTGCCGCTTCATCGCTTCGGCGATGCGCGGGTGCCGGTGGCCGGCACCGACGCACCACAGCCCAGACGTGCCGTCGAGCACCTCCCGGCCCTCCGGCGTGCGGTAGGCCAGGCCCTGGGCGCTGGCGACCAGGCGCGGTGTCCGCTTGAACTGCCGGTTCGGCGTGAAGGGCATCCAGTAGGCGTCGAGCGCAGCGGTGTTCATGGTCATCTCGCGGTGTAGCCACCATCGACCATCAGGGTCTGTCCGGTGATGTAGGCCGAGGCGCCGCTGCACAGGAAGACCGTGGCGCCGATCAGGTCGTCGAGTTCGCCGTTGCGGCCGATGCAGGTCTGCGCGGCGTGGCGCTGGGTGGCCGCTGGGTCGGCGAACACCGGCGCCGTCAGCGCGGTGGGGAAGAAGCCCGGGCCGATCGCGTTGCAGGTGATGCCGTGCGGCGACCAGGCCTGCGCGATCGCGCGCGTGAGCTGCACCACGCCGCCCTTGCCAGCGCCGTAGGGCGCGCTGTCGGCGAAGGCGCGTGTGCTCTGCAATGAAGCGATGTTCAGGATGCGGCCCCAGCTCCGCGTCTTCATGCCCGGCGCCAGCACCTGCGTCAGGAAGAACGGTGCGCCCAGGTGCAATGCGATCTGCGCCTGCCAGGCGGCGGGCGTGACCTCGGCAAAGGGCTGGCGCAGGTTGATGCCGGCCGCATTGACGAGGATGTCGATGGCGCCGGCCCGCTGCTCGGCGCTGCGGCCAGCAGCCAGCGTGGCCTCGGTGTCCGACAGGTCGGCGGCCAGCCAGTCGGCCTCGATGCCCTCCCCGCGCAAGCGCTCCACCGCAGCCTGCAGTTCGGCCTCGCGCCGCGCGAGCAGGAGCACCCGCGCGCCGGCCAGGCCGAGCGCGCGCGCCATCGCATGGCCAATGCCCGAGTGGCCGCCGGTGACCAAAGCACGCCGGCCCTGGAGGTCGAACAGCGACGCCAGCTTCATACCTGCACCGCGTCTCCGAGCTCGAAGCGCTGGCCCGGAAAGTACTTCGCCAGTCGGTCGTCGGCCGTGCGGGCGTGGCCCTCCATGCCTTCGAGGCGCGAGATGCGCGCGGTGACTTCGCCGATGTCGCGCGCCGCCTCGCGCGTCATGCGCTGCCAGGTCAGGGTCTTCATGAACTTGTGCACCGACAGGCCGCCCGAATACCGCGCCGCACCTTTGGTCGGCAGCACGTGGTTGGGGCCGCTGGCCTTGTCGCCGTAGGCCACGGTCGTCTCCTCGCCGAGGAAGAGCGAGCCGTAGCAGGTGAGCCGTGCCAGCCACCATTCGAGGTCGCGCGCATGCACTTCGAGGTGCTCGGGGGCGTAACGGTCGGAGACCTCTGCGAGTTCCTCGCGCGTGTCGCAGAGGACCACCTCGCCGTAGTCGCGCCACGCCGCGCCGGCCGCCTCGCGCGCCGTCGGCGGCAGGGCTTCGATCAGCGCCGGCATGCGCGCCATCACGTCTTCGGCGAGCGTGCGCGAGCTGGTCATCAACCAGGCCGGCGATTCGTGCCC
>JAABTC010000051.1 GCA_011390055.1 Burkholderiales bacterium
CTTTGGGCGTGCGGCGCTGGGGCGTGCAGGTGTGTCAGGGCGATCAATCGTTGAACCAGTGCGCGCGCGCTTGCATGATCAGATGCTTGGCCTGGGCCTCGTCCATGCCGGTCAACTCGGTGAGCTCGTCGACGGCCAGATCGGCCAGGTCGTCGCGGGTGTGGATGCCGCCTTCGGCCAGCTTGCCGATCAGCTCGGGGTTCAGGCCCTTGCCATCGACCTCGAGGTCGCGCAGGTCCTGCGAAACCTCTTCCACGTTTTCTTCCTTGGCGATTTCCATCGTCAACAAGGCATCCTTGGCGCGGGTGCGCAGCTCGTTCACGGTGTCTTCGTCGAAGCTCTCGATCTCGAGCATCTCCTGCATCGGGACGTAAGCCACCTCCTCGAGGCTGGTGAAGCCTTCGGCGATCAGGATGTCGGCCACCTCGGCATCGACGTCGAGCTTGTCGACGAACAGCTTGCGCACCGAGTCGGACTCCAGCGTGTGCTTGGCATTCGACTCTTCGGCCGTCATGATGTTGATGCGCCAGCCGGTGAGGTCGGAGGCCAGGCGCACGTTCTGACCGCCGCGACCGATCGCGATGGCCAGGTTTTCCTCGTCGACCACGACGTCCATCGCATGGCGCTCTTCGTCGACGACGATCGACTGCACGTTGGCCGGGGCCAGCGCGCCGATCACGAACTGCGCCGGGTCGTCCGACCACAGCACGATGTCCACGCGCTCGCCGGCCAGCTCGTTGGTGACGGCGGTCACGCGCGAGCCCCGCACGCCCACGCAGGTGCCGATCGGGTCGACGCGCTTGTCGTACGAGACCACGGCAATCTTGGCGCGCGAACCTGGGTCCCGGGCGCAGCTCTTGATCTCGAGCAGACCTTGCTCGATCTCGGGCACTTCCTGGGCGAAGAGCTCGATCATGAAGCCCGGCGCGGAGCGCGACAGCATGATCTGCGGGCCGCGGATGGTGTCGTCGATGCCGGCAATGAAGGCCCTCACGCGGTCGCCCGAGCGCAGGTTCTCCTTGGGGATCATCTCGCTGCGCTTCAGGCGCCCTTCGACGCGGCCGCTCTCGACGATGATGTCGCCCTTGTCCAGCCGCTTGACCGCGCCGACCATGATCTTCTCGCCTCGCGACATGAAGTCGTTCAGCAGCTGCTCGCGCTCGGCATCGCGGATCTTCTGCAGGATCACCTGCTTGGCCGCCTGCGCACCGATGCGGCCGATGGTCAGCGACTCGATCGGCTCTTCGATGTGGTCGTCGACCTCGATGTCCTCGATCTGTTCCTGCGCCTCGAAGAGCAGGATCTCGGCGTCGGGGATTTGCAGGCCGGCCTCGTTGGCCACCACGTGCCAGCGTCGGAAAGTCTCGTAGTCGCCCGTCTCGCGGTCGACCGCCACGCGGATGTCGACCTCGCCGCCCTGCAGTTTCTTGGTGGCCGAGGCCAATGCGGCTTCGACCGCACCGAACACCACTTCGCGCTCCACGCTTTTCTCGCGCGAGATCGCATCGACCAGCATCAACATTTCGCGGTTCATTCTTGTCACTCTCCGTCGTGCACAGACTCGGCCGCCGCGGTGCGCGCCCTGCCCTTGAAATCCACCACCGGAACCAGGTGCGCCTCTCGCACCTCGTCCCACACAAAATCGAGCGCCTGCTCGGCTGCAGGCTCCGCCGGCACTGCGCTCCGCGCCGCCTTCGGGCCTTTGGCCGGGGGCGCGGGCTCCACCTCGAGGCGCCAGCCACCCTCGCGCTGCAGCAGTCGGCCTTGGAATTTCTTGCGGCCTGCCAGCGGCAGCTTCAAGGTCAGCGCGACCCGCTCCCCGGCAAAGCGGGCATAGTCGGCCTCGCGCTTCAACGGGCGGTCGAGCCCCGGCGACGACACCTCCAGGCGCATGTAATCGCACTGCTCGACCTCGAGCACGTACTGGAGTTGCCGCGTCACCGCTTCGCAGTCGTCGACGGTGACCGCGCCCGTCTCCGAGGCGCCGGTGGGGTAGTCGGTGCCCGGCACCCGGTCGATGTAGACGCGCAGCACGCCACCCGGCGAGCGTTCGAGATCGACCAGCTCGTATCCGAGGCCGGTGACCGTGCGTTGGGCGGCGTCTTGCCAGTTCATGCGTGATGCGGGGGCGGGAGGTGCGAGGAGCAGCGCGCGAAAGCGTTCGAGCAAAAAAAATGGGCTGGAAGGATCCGCCCACTGGGTTTTCGGGAAACGTGGATTGTACTCTGCAAGAGGCGTACCGGCAACTTCCCGGGCGGGCGTGCATGCCAGAATCGCCGGCATCGTCCTGACCTCCGGAGCTTCCATGGGTTTTCTCGCCGGCAAGCGGCTGCTGATCACAGGCGTGCTGAACAACCGCTCGATCGCCTACGGCATCGCCCGCGCCTGCCACCGCGAAGGGGCTGAACTGGCCTTCAGCTACCAGGGTGAACGTTTCAAGGAGCGCATCACCGAATTTGCCGCCGAATTCGGCTCGAGCCTGGTGTTCGACTGCGACGTGGCCGACGACGCCCAGATCGAACGCCTGTTCGCCGACCTGGGCGAAGCCTGGCCGGCCTTCGACGGCTTCGTGCATGCCATCGCCTTCGCGCCCCGAGAGGCGATCGCGGGCGACTTTCTGGACGGCTTCACACGCGAGAACTTCCGCATCGCCCACGACATTTCGGCCTACAGCTTTCCGGCCATGGCCAAGGCCGCGGTGCCACGGCTGCGGCCGGGTGCGGCGCTGCTGACGCTCACGTACCTCGGCGCGGTGCGTTACGTGCCGAACTACAACCTGATGGGCCTGGCCAAGGCATCTCTCGAATCGAGCGTGCGTTTCCTGGCCCAGAGCCTGGGGGCACGTGGCGTGCGCGTGAACGGCATCTCGGCCGGGCCGATCAAGACGCTGGCCGCTTCGGGCATCAAGGACTTCGCCAAACTGCAGGCCGAGTTCGCCGCCACTGCACCGATCCGCCGCACCGTCACCATCGACGATGTCGGCAACGCCGCAGCCTTCCTGCTCTCCGACCTGGCCGCCGGCATCAGTGCCGAAATCACCTACGTCGACGGCGGCTTCAGCCAAGTCATGGCGACCTGACAGCCCCAAGCTCGCTGCGCTCGCGCCCCCCGAGGGGAGCGCAGGCCGCTTGGGAGCGGCCCGGCGCGCCTGCGGTCATGTGGCCTTTGCAAGCAGGTTCACGGCGAGCGCTTCGGCCACCTCGATGCCGTCGACCGCTGCCGACATGATCCCGCCGGCGTAACCGGCACCCTCGCCCGCCGGGTACAAGCCGCGCACGTTCAGGCTCTGCCCATCCTTGCCGCGCGGGATGCGCAGCGGCGAGGAGGTGCGCGTCTCGACCCCGGTCAGTACCGCGTCGCCCATCGAAAAGCCGGCGATCTGGCGCTCGAACGCGGGCAAGGCCTCGCGGATGGCGTCGAGCGCATAGACCGGCAGGCTCTCGTGGCCCGGCGCGGCCAGGTCGGTCGGTGTGACGCCGGGCTTGTAGGACGGTTCGACCGCGCCGAACGACAGGCTCGGCCGCCGGGCCAGGAAGTCGCCGACGCGCTGACCCGGCGCGCGGTAAGCGCCGCCGCCGAGCTCGTAAGCGCGCGACTCCCAGAAGCGCTGGAAGGCCATGCCGTCGAGGGGGCTGACCGGGCTCCCGGGGGCGCCGGGGCCTTGCCGGTAGTCGTCGGGCGAGATGCCGACGACGATGCCGGCATTCGCATTGCGCTCGTTGCGCGAGTACTGGCTCATGCCGTTGGTCACCACGCGGCCGACTTCGGAGGTGGCGGCCACCACCGTGCCGCCGGGGCACATACAGAAGCTGTAGACCGCGCGGCTGTTGCTGGCGTGGTGCACCAGCTTGTAGTCGGCGGCGCCGAGCACCGGGTGGCCGGCGCTGGGGCCGAAACGCGCGCGGTCGATCAGGCCTTGCGGATGCTCGATGCGAAAACCGATCGAGAACGGCTTGGCCTGCATCGCCACGCCGCGCCGGTGCAGCATCTCGAAGGTGTCGCGCGCGCTGTGGCCCAGTGCCAGCACCACCTGGTGAGCGCGCAACGTCTCGCCCGACGCGAGCGTCAGGCCGCGTACCGCACCGGCCTCGATCTGCAGGTCGATGACGCGCGCCTGGAAGCGGATCTCGCCGCCCAGCGCTTCGATGTCGGCCCGCATCTTCTCGACCATGCCGACCAGGCGGAACGTGCCGATGTGCGGCTTGCTGACGAACAGGATCTCGGCCGGCGCGCCGGCGCGCACGAATTCGTCGAGCACCTTGCGCGTCAGGTGGCGCGGATCGCTGATCTGGCTCCACAGCTTGCCGTCGGAAAAGGTGCCCGCGCCGCCTTCACCGAACTGCACGTTCGACTCCGGCTGCAACTCGCCGCGCCGCCACAGGCCCCAGGTGTCCTGCGTACGCTCGCGCACCGCCTTGCCGCGTTCGAGCACCAGTGGGCGCAGGCCCATCTGGGCCAGGATCAGCGCGGCAAAGAGCCCGCACGGGCCGAAGCCGACGACCACCGGGCGAGGCGACGCCGCCTGCGCAGCGCGTTCGAAGTGCGCGACCGGCCGGTAGTGCATGTCGGGCGCGGGCCGCACGTGCGGATCGCCCCGCCAGCGCGCCAGCACGGCGGCCTCGTCGTCGACCTCGAGGTCGACCGTGTAGATCAGCTGGATCGCACCCTTCTTGCGTGCGTCGTGCGCGCGCTTGAAGACCTGGAAGGCGCGCAGCCGATGCTCGGGCAGGCCCAGGCGGGTCAGGAGAGCCGGCCGCAACGCGTCGTCGGCGTGCCCCAGCGGCAGCCGCAGGTCGGTCAGGCGCAGCATGCGCGCCGAACGATCGCCTTGCGGGATCGAGCCGGTCAGCCGCCCTTCTTGGGACGCTTGCCCGGATTCTTCTTGCTGCGCGTGTGCGCACCACGCTCAAGGCTCACCTTCTGGCCGTGCGGCGCGGTGAAGGCCACGCCAGGAGGCGCGGCGGGACGCGGGGTGGCTTTGCGGTCGGCTTCGGTGATGATCTTGGTGGCCATGGCGGAACTCCGGGAGGTCTGTCGAATGCAGTCGAACCTCGGATTAGGCCACAAGCTCGGCCTCACCTGTGGCCTGCCCGCTACTGCTTGACGCAATCGACGAAGTAACGGGTTCGGCCGTCGGCCTCGCGATGCTCTGATTCGACCAGGCCATGCACGTCGGTGTCGAAGCCTGGGAAGCGCTGGTTGAACTCGTAAGCGAAGCGCAGGTAGTCGACGATCTTGCGGTTGAAACGCTCGCCCGGAATCAGCAGCGGGATGCCTGGCGGGTACGGCGTCAACAGCGCGGTCGTGATGCGGCCCTCGAGCTCCTCGATCGGAACGCGTTCGGTGTCGCGGTGGGCGATGCGGGCGTAGGCGTCGGCCGGCTTCATGGCCGGCTGCAGATCCGACAGGTACATCTCGGTCACCAGCCTGGCGATGTCGCCCTTGGCGTACATCTCGTGGATGCTCTGGCTCAAGTCGCGCAGACCCAGGCGCTCGTACATCGGGAAGGCCGCGCAAAACTCGGGCAGGATGCGCCACAGCGGTGCGTTCTTGTCGTAGTCGTCCTTGAACTGCTGCAGCGCGGTGAGCAACGTGTTCCAACGGCCCTTGGTGATGCCGATCGTGAACATGATGAAGAACGAGTACAGGCCGGTCTTTTCGACCACCACGCCATGCTCGGCCAGGAACTTGGTGACGATCGAGGCCGGGATGCCGGTCTTGGCGAACTTGCCGCTCACGTCCAGGCCGGGCGTGATGATCGTGCTCTTGATCGGGTCGAGCAGGTTGAACCCCGGCGCGAGATTGCCGAAGCCATGCCACTTCTCGTTGGCGTTGAGCACCCAGTTGTCGCGGCTGCCGATGCCGTCCTCGGCCAGCTTCTCGGGGCCCCAGACCTTGAACCACCAGTCCTTGCCGAACTCCTTGTCGACCTTGCGCATCGCACGCCGGAAGTCGAGCGCTTCGCGCAGGCTTTCTTCCACCAGCGCGGTGCCGCCGGGCGGCTCCATCATCGCCGCGGCGACGTCGCACGAAGCGATGATCGCGTACTGCGGCGAAGTCGAGGTGTGCATCAGGTAGGCCTCGTTGAAGAGGTGCCGGTCGAGCTTGTTGTTCTGCGAGTCCTGCACCAGCACCTGCGAGGCCTGCGACAGGCCGGCCAGCAGCTTGTGGGTGCTCTGCGTGGCATACACCAGCGCGTCCTTCGGGCGCGGGCCGCTGGCGCCCATCGCGTGGTAGCGCGCATAGAAGGGGTGGAAGGCGGCGTGCGGCAGCCAGGCTTCGTCGAAATGCAGCGTGTCGATCCAGCCGTCGAGCTTGGCCTTGATCGTGTCGGTGTTGTAGAGCACGCCGTCGTAGGTGCTCTGCGTCAACGTCAGGATGCGCGGCTTCACGGTGGCCGTGTCGGTGCCTGCCAGCAGCGGGTGGGCGGCGATCTTCTTGCGGATGGCCTCCGGTGAAAACTCGCTTTCGGGGATCGGGCCGATGATGCCGAAGTGGTTGCGCGTGGGCGTCAGGAACACCGGCACCGCGCCGGTCATGATGATCGAGTGCAGGATCGACTTGTGGCAGTTGCGGTCGACCACCACCACGTCGCCGGGCGCCACCGTGTGGTGCCAGACCATCTTGTTCGACGTGCTGGTGCCGTTGGTGACGAAGAAGCAGTGGTCAGCATTGAAGATGCGGGCAGCGTTGCGCTCGCTCTGCGCCACCGGGCCGGTGTGGTCGAGCAACTGGCCCAGCTCTTCCACCGAGTTGCAGACGTCGGCGCGCAGCATGTTCTCGCCGAAGAACTGGTGGAACATCTGGCCGATGGGGCTTTTCAGGAACGCGACGCCGCCCGAGTGGCCCGGACAGTGCCACGAGTACGACCCGTCACGCGCGTACTCCATCAGCGCCTTGAAGAAGGGTGGTGCCAGGCCGTCCAGGTAGCTGCGCGCTTCGCGCAGGATGTGCCGGGCCACGAACTCCGGCGTGTCTTCGAACATGTGGATGAAACCGTGCAGCTCGCGCAGGATGTCGTTCGGGATGTGCTGCGAGGTGCGCGTTTCGCCGTAGAGGTAGATCGGGATGTCGGCGTTCTTGAAGCGGATTTCCTGGATGAACTTGCGCAGATTCAGCACCGCGGGGTCGAGTTCGGGGCCAGGCGTGAACTCCTCGTCGTCGATCGACAGGATGAAGGCCGACGCACGGCTTTGCTGCTGGGCAAACGAGGTCAGGTCGCCGTAGCCGGTGGTGCCGATGACCTCGAAGCCTTCCTTCTCGATGGCCTGCGCCAGGGCGCGGATGCCCAGGCCGGAGCTGTTTTCGGAGCGGTAGTCCTCGTCGATGATGACGATCGGGAAATTGAAGCGCTGCATGGGGCGGTCTTGTGGTGGCGCGAAAAACGGGCAGTGTAGGCCTCGATACACTCTGCCGGCATCTCGGGAGACCTGCATGGATTGGAATCCGCCCACCCTCTGGTGGATCGTCGCCGGCCTGCTGGTGGCCGTGGAGCTCGCCACCGGCACCTTCTACCTGCTGATGCTGGCCACCGGCGCGGGCGCCGCGGCGCTTGCGGCCCATGCCGGCTGGGGCTTCAACGCTCAGCTTTTGAGCGCGGCTCTGGTGGGCGGGGGTGCCGTGGCGGGCTGGCGTGCCAAGCGGCGCGCGCAGCCCGCCGAGGCGCCCGCGAGCCGCAACCGCGACGTCAACCTCGACATCGGCGAGACCGTCCAGGTGACCGCATGGGATGCCCAGGCCAACGCCCAGGTGCAGTACCGCGGCGCCAACTGGGCCGCCAGCTACGCCGGCACCACGCTGCCCAGGCCGGGGCCGCACACCATCCGGGCGATCGAAGGCAACCGCCTGCTGCTCGTGCCCGCCGCCTCCGCCGTTTGACCGCACCGCCAAGGAAGCCTCATGGAAGTCGTCTTCATCGTCATCCTCGTCATCGCGGCGATCTTCGTCGCCCGCTCGCTCAAGGTGGTGCCGCAACAGCACGCCTGGGTGGTCGAGCGGCTCGGCAAGTACCACGCCACGCTGACGCCCGGGCTCAACATCCTGATCCCCTTCATCGACCGCGTGGCCTACCAGCATTCGCTCAAGGAGATTCCGCTCGACGTGCCGAGCCAGGTCTGCATCACCAAGGACAACACACAGCTGACGGTCGACGGCATCCTGTACTTCCAGGTGACGGACCCGATGCGCGCCAGCTACGGCGCCTCGAATTACATCGTCGCGATCACGCAACTCGCCCAGACCACGCTGCGCAGCGTCATCGGCAAGATGGAGCTCGACAAGACCTTCGAGGAACGCACCTCGATCAACGTGGCCGTGGTGCAGGCGCTCGACGAGGCGGCGCTGAACTGGGGCGTCAAGGTCCTGCGCTACGAGATCAAGGACCTGACGCCGCCAGCCGCCATCCTGCACGCGATGCAGGCTCAGATCACGGCCGAGCGCGAGAAGCGCGCGCTGATCGCGGCCTCCGAGGGCCGGCGCCAGGAGCAGATCAACATCGCCACCGGCGAGCGTGAGGCCTTCATCGCCCGCTCCGAAGGGGAGAAGCAAGCGGAGATCAACAACGCGCAAGGCGAGGCCGCGGCGATCGTCGCCGTGGCCGAAGCCAACGCCGACGCGATCCGCAAGGTGGCCCAGGCGATACGCGAGCCTGGCGGCGAGCAGGCGGTGCAGCTGAAGGTGGCCGAAAAGGCCGTCGAGGCCTACGCCCAGCTGGCACAGAAGAACAACACCATGATCGTGCCCGGCAACATGACCGAGGTGTCGGGCCTGATCGCCAGCGCGATGGCGATCATCCAGCGCGGCGCGCCGGTCGTGCCGCCGCCTCAGCGATGAGCGGCGCACGCAATGTGCTCGGCACGCCGCTCGTGCCCTGCTCCTTCGACCCGCTGACCGGCTTCTACCGCGACGGCTGCTGCCGCACCGATGCGCACGACCTCGGCAGCCACGTCATCTGCGCCAAGGTCACGGTGGGCTTTCTGAACCAGCAGATGGAGCGCGGC
>JAABTC010000052.1 GCA_011390055.1 Burkholderiales bacterium
CGCCTTGCGCTCCAGCAGTTCAGCAGCTTTCACGTCGAACTGCTTCAGTTCGTTGGCCGGCAGGTAGATGCGCCCGCGGCGCGCGTCGTCGCCCACATCGCGAATGATGTTGGTGAGCTGCATGGCCAGGCCCAGGCGGTGTGCATAGGCCACGGTCTGGTCCTGCGTGCGGCCGAAGATGTTGGCCGCCACCTCGCCCACGACGCCGGCCACCAGGTGGCAGTAGCGCTCCAGGCCAGGGAAATCGAGGTAGCGCGACTGTCGCAGGTCGAGCTCGCAACCTTCGATCACCGCCTGCAGGTGCGCCGCTTCGATGCGGTGTTCTGCGCAGTGCGGCATCAGCGCCAGCATCGCCGGATGGGTGGGATGCCCGGCGAAGGCGCTCCCGACCTCCTTGCGCCACCAGGCGAGCTTGAGCGCCGCCACCGACGGGTCGTGAACTTCGTCGACCACGTCGTCGACCTCGCGACAGAAGGCGTAGAAGGCGGTGATGGCGGCGCGCCGGGGCGGTGGCAGGAGCCGAAAGGCGTAGTAGAACGAGGAGCCGCTCTTGGCGGCCTTCTCGTGCACGTACTGCTCGGGGGTCATGGCAGGGCCCGGTCGGGCGCGGGTTTGCGGTCGCGCGCATTCTGGGGCGGCGGGGGCATGCGCAGCGCGCGCCAGGCCAGCAGGGGCATGTCGTGCTTGCGGACGGTCGGCCGCACCGACAGCGCGTTCCAGCCCGACGCTTCGATGCGGTCGAGCACCCGCAAGCCACCCTGCACGACGAAGCGCAACTCCCAGCCCATGCGGCCCGGCAGCCGGTGCACGAGCGGGCTGCCGGCCTGCATGGTCTGGCGCGCCCAGCCGCACAACTCGCGCACCAGCGCGCGGCTGGCGTCGCTGTCGCAGCCGACAGCCAGCGTGCGCGCATCCAGGCCATGGCGTCGGGCATCGGCTTGTGGCACGTAGTGGCGACCGCGCGGCAGGTCGATGGACAGGTCTTGCCAGAAGTTGATCAGCTGGAGTGCGCTGCAGACCGCGTCGGCGTGCGCCAGATCGGCGGCCTGGTCGATCTCGCACAGGTGCAGCAGCAGCCGGCCGATCGGATTGGCCGAGCGGGCACAGTAGTCGAGCAGTGCCTCGCGGTCGGCATAGGTCGGGTTGGCGGTGTCCTGCGCGAAGGCGCTGAGCAGATCGGTCAGGGGCTGCAACGGCAGCGCATGCTGTTCGATGCTGCGCGCCAGTGGCGCGAACACCTCGTTCCAGCGGCCACGGCCGTCACCTGCATGGGCGCGCAACAGGGCCGCGCGGTAGTCGGCCAGCATCGCCAGGCGTTCGGCAGCGGGTGCGCTGCCCTCGTCGGCAATGTCATCGGCGGTGCGCGCAAAGTGGTAGATCGCCAGGACCGCGGGGCGCAGCCGCGCCGGGCACAGCCACGAAGCGACGGGGAAGTTTTCGTAGTGGTCGATCGGCACAGCGAGCGATTGTCCCCGTTCCGGGCGAGGCGCCGGCGCGCGCGTGGTCTGCGTGTGGTTTGACACGCGCGCAGCCGCTGACTACATTACTGACCCATTGGTCAGTAACTTCCTCAAGCCTTGAGGCTGGAACAACATGTCCCCCGTCTGGAAAGCCGGCTTGTACACCGGCCTGTGGCTGTCGGCCGCCGTCCTGGCCGGTTGCTCGCGCAACCAGGATGCGCCGGAGCCGGTGCGTTCGGTGCGCACGGTCAAGCTCGAGGCCACCACGGTCAACTCGGCCGTCGACTACGCCGCCGAGGTGCGCGCGCGCGTCGAGTCGCGCCTGTCGTTTCGCGTCGCCGGCAAGATGGTCACCCGCCCCGTTTCCATCGGCGACACGGTCAAGCCCGGCCAGGTGCTGGCCAGCCTGGATCCGCAGGACCTGCGCCTGGGCCAGGAGGCTTCGCGCTCGCAAACGCAGGCGGCGCGCGTCAACCACGACCAGGCGGCGGGCGACTACAAGCGCTTCAAGGACCTGCGCGACCAGGGCTTCATCAGCGCGGCCGAACTCGAGCGTCGCGAGAACACCTTGAAGGCCGCGAAGGCGCAGCTCGACCAGGCGGTGGCCCTGGCCGGGGTGCAGAGCAACCAGGCGCGCTACAGCACGCTGGTGGCGGAGGCCGGTGGTGTCGTCACCGCGGTGGAGGCTGAGCCGGGCGCGGTGCTGAATGCCGGTACCCCGGTGTTGCGGCTGGCGCAGGATGGGCCGCGCGACGCGGTGTTCGCGGTGCCGGAGGACCAGGCGGCGGCTTTGCGTGGGTTGATCGGCAAGCCGGACAGCCTGCGGGTGCGTTGGGGCACCGCGGCGGCCAGTGCGAGGGCGGGTGCAGCCGGCACGACGGTCAGCGCCAGTGTGCGCGAAGTGGCGGGAGCCGCCGACCCGGTGACCCGGACCTTCCTCGTCAAGGCCGACCTGGGCACGGCGCCGGTTCAGCTGGGCCAGAGCGCGACGGTGACACTCAACCTGCAGAGTGCGGCCGGCGTGCTGAAGCTGCCGCTGGCGGCCGTCTTCGAAGCCCAAGGCAAGAGCCAGGTGTGGATGCTCGACCCGGGCTCGATGACCGTGAACATGAAGCCGGTGCAGGTGGGCGGCGCGGAGGGCAACCAGGTGGTGGTTGTCGGCGGATTGGCGCCGGGCAGCGAGATCGTGACCGCCGGCGTGCACGTTCTGACACCGGGTCAGAAGGTGGCTCGCTTCCAGCCCGCAGCGCCGGCCACCCCACGCTGAGGGTTGCCGGATGTCGAGCCCAGCCCCCGAGCTTGACGCGCCGTCGTCGCGCCTGAACCTGTCACGCTGGGCGCTGGAACATCCGGCGCTCACGCTGTACCTGATGGTGGTGTTGCTGGTACTGGGCATCGCCGCCTATTTCCAGCTGGGTCAGGACGAAGACCCGCCGTTCACCTTCCGTGCGATGGTGGTGCAAGCCTTCTGGCCCGGCGCGTCGGCCGAGCAGATGGCCGAGCAGGTGACGTCGAAGATCGAGCGTGCGCTGCAGGACGTACCGCAGTCGGATGTGCTGCGCAGCTACACCAAGCCGGGCGAGTCGCTCACGCTGTTGCAGCTCAAGGACAGCGCGCCGCCACGTGACATCCCCGCCAGCTGGTACCAGGCGCGCAAGCGGGTCGGTGACATGCGCAGCACCTTGCCGGCCGGCGTGATCGGCCCGGTCTTCAACGACGACTTCGGCGATGTCTATGGCTCGATTATCGCCCTCTCGGCCGATGGCTTCACCGACGAAGAGCTGCGCCAGCATGCCGAAGCCGTGCGCCAGCGCCTGCTGCGGGTGCGCGACGTGGCCAAGGTCGAGCTGTTCGGTGCGCAGCCCGAGAAACTCTTCGTCGAGATCTCGCACCGGCGTCTGGCCACACTGGGACTGGACCTGAACCAGGTGATCGCGCAACTCGGCGCACAGAACGCGGTCGAAGGCGCGGGCGTGCTCAACGCCGGCAGCGAGAACCTGCAGGTGCGCATCGGTGGGCAGTTCAACTCGGTCGAGGAGCTCGAGCGCTTTCCGATCCGCGGGATCAATGCGACCACCGGCGCCGGCAGCAACCTGCGTCTGGCCGACATTGCCGAGGTGCAGCGCGGCTACGCCGATCCGCCGGCCACGAAGGTGCGCCACCAGGGCAAGGCCGTCATCGCGCTGGGCGTGTCGATGGCCAAGGGCGGCGACATCATCGCGCTCGGCACCGCACTGAAAGCGGAGCTGGTCAGCATCCAGCAGGCGCTGCCGGTGGGCATCGAGATGTCGCGCATCCAGGACCAGCCTGCGGCCGTGTCCCGCTCGGTCAATGAATTCGTCGGCGTGCTGGTCGAAGCGGTGGTGATCGTGCTGGCGGTCAGCTTCGTCGCGCTCGGCCTGCACCGCAAGCCCGGTACGCGCGGCTACCGCCTGGACGTATGGCCCGGGCTGGTGGTGGGCGTGACCATCCCGCTGGTGCTCGCGCTCACCTTCATCGCGATGCACTATTGGGGCATCGGGCTGCACAAGATCTCGCTCGGCTCGCTGATCATCGCGCTGGGCCTGCTGGTCGACGATGCGATCATCTCGGTGGAGATGATGGTGCGCAAGCTCGAGGAGGGCTACGACAAGATGCGCGCGGCCACCTTCGCCTACGAGGTGACCGCGATGCCGATGCTCACCGGCACGTTGATCACCGCTGCGGGGTTCCTGCCGATCGGCTTGGCCCAATCGGTGACCGGCGAGTACACCTTCGCGATCTTCGCCGTGACCACCGCGGCGCTGGTCATCTCGTGGGTGGTGTCGGTGGTCTTCGTGCCCTACCTCGGCGCGCGCCTGCTGCGCACGCCGGCACAGGGCGCCGGGCAGCCGCACGAGCTCTTCGACACGCCGTTCTACGCGCGTTTCCGCCGCGCGGTGAACTGGTGTGTCGAGCACCGCTGGATCGCGATCGGCGTGACGCTGTTGAGCTTCGTCCTGGGCATCGTCGGCATGGGCCGGGTGCAGCAGCAGTTCTTTCCCGATTCCAGCCGGCCGGAGGTGCTGGTCGACCTGTGGCTGCCGGAGGGCGCGACCTTGCAGCAGACCGACGAGGTGTCGCGCCGCTTCGAGGCGCGCATGCTGCGCGAGCCCGGCGTGACGTCGGTCACCGCCTGGATCGGCTCGGGCGTGCCGCGCTTCTACCTGCCGCTGGACCAGATCTTCGTGCACAGCAACGTCAGCCAGTCGATCGTGCTGCCCAAGGACCTGAAGGCACGCGAAGCGCTGCGCACGCGCTTGCCCGCCCTGCTGGCGCAGGAGTTCCCCGAAGTCCGCGGCCGCGTCAAGCTGCTGCCCAACGGCCCGCCGGTGGCGTACCCGGTGCAGTTCCGCGTGGTCGGGCCCGACGTGGTGGGCGTGCGGGCCTGGGGCGACGAGGCCAAGGCGGTGTTGCGCGCCCATCCCAGCATGCGCGGCGTGAACGACAACTGGAACCAGTCGGTCAAGGTGTTGCGTCAGGTGATCGACCAGGACAAGGCGCGCGCGCTGGGGGTCACGAGCAGCGGGCTGGCGCTGGCCTCGCGCACGGTGCTCTCGGGCACCACGGTGGGCCAGTACCGCGAGGGTGACCGGCTGATCGACATCGTGCTGCGCCAGCCGGCCGACGAACGCAACGCGATCACCGACCTGGCTGCCGCCTACCTGCCCACCGCCAGCGGCCGCGCGATCCCGCTGGCCCAGATCGCGCGCACCGAATTCGCCTGGGAGCCCGGCGTGCTGTGGCGCGAGAACCGCGACTTCGCGATCACCGTGCAGGGCGATGTGGTCGAAGGTGTGCAGGGCCCGACCGTCACGGCGCAGGTCTGGCCCGAGCTGCAGAAACTGAAGGCGCGCATGCCGGCCGGCTACGACATCCGCATCGCCGGCGCGGTCGAGGAGAGTGGCAAGGGGCAGGGTGCGATCGCCGCCGGTATCCCGGTGATGCTGTTCATCATGTTCACGCTGCTGATGCTGCAGTTGCAGAGCGTCTCGCGCGCGACGCTGGTGGTGCTGACCGCGCCACTGGGGATTTCGGGGGTGGCCGCGGCGTTGCTGCTGCTGAACGAGCCTTTCGGTTTCGTGGCGCTGCTCGGTTTCATCGCCCTGGCGGGCATGATCATGCGCAATGCGGTGATCCTGATCGACCAGATCGAGCAGGAGCGCCGGCGCGGGGTGCCGGCGTGGGACGCGATCGTCGAGTCGGCCGTGCGGCGCTTCCGGCCCATCGTGCTGACGGCCGCCGCGGCGGTGCTGGCAATGATTCCGCTGTCGCGCAGCGTGTTCTGGGGTCCGATGGCCGTGGCCATCATGGGCGGTCTGATCGTGGCGACCGCGCTGACCTTGCTGGCCTTGCCGGCGATGTACGCGGCATGGTTCAGGGTCGAGAAGCCGTCGCGGGGTGCAAGCTAGAATCGCAGGCTGTTTGGCGCTCCCCCCGCGCGGGTGGCGAAATTGGTAGACGCACCAGGTTTAGGTCCTGACGCCAGCGATGGTGTGGGGGTTCGAGTCCCCCCCCGCGCACCAGTCACAGTCCCTTCCTCTTTCACGAGCTGCACCATGACGGTCACTGTCGAAACCCTCGAAAAACTGCAACGCCGGATCACCCTGACGCTGGCCGCCGACACCATCAACGGCGAGGTCGAGTCGCGACTGCGCAAGCTCTCGCGCACGGTCAAGGCCGATGGCTTCCGGCCCGGCAAGGTGCCGATGTCGGTGGTGGCGCAGCGCTATGGCAACTCGGTGCATTACGAGGTGATGAACGACAAGGTCGGCGAGGCCTTCGCCAGCGCCGCCAACGAGGCCAAACTGCGCGTGGCCGGCGTTCCCAGCATCACGCCCAAGGAAGGCATCACCGACGGCCAGATCGCATTCGACGCCACCTTCGAGGTCTACCCCGAGGTCAAGCTGGGCGACCTGTCGGCCGTGGCGATCGAGCGCGTCTCGACCGAGGTCAGCGAAGCGGCGATCGACAAGACGGTCGACATCCTGCGCAAGCAGCGCCGCACGTTCGCGCAGCGGCCGGCCGCCGAGGGCGCCGCCGAGACGGACCGCGTGACGATCGACTTCGAGGGCAAGCTCGACGGCGAACCGTTCCAGGGCGGCAAGGCCGAGGCCTTCCAGTTCATCATCGGCGAAGGTCAGATGCTCGAGCAGTTCGACCTGGGCGTGCGCGGCATGAAGGTCGGCGAGAGCAAGACCTTCCCGGTGGCCTTCCCGGCCGACTACCAGGGCAAGGACGTGGCGGGCAAGGAAGCCGACTTCCTGGTCACCATGAAGAAAATCGAGGCGCAGCACCTGCCCGAAGTCAACGAAGCCTTCGCCAAGGCGCTGGGCATCGCCGGCGGCACCGTCGAAGCGCTGCGCGAAGACGTGAAGAAGAATCTCGACCGCGAAGTGAAGTTTCGTGTGCAAGGCCGCAACAAGGCGGCCGTGATGGATGCGCTGGTGTCGGTGGCGCAGCTCGACCTGCCCAAGGCGCTGATCGATGCCGAGACCGAGCGCCTGGTGGAGTCGGCGCGCGCCGACCTGAAGCAACGCGGCGTGAAGGACGCTGCCAGCGCTCCGATCCCGGCCGAGCTGTTCACGGCGCAGGCCGAACGCCGCGTGCGACTGGGCCTGGTGGTGGCCGAACTGGTGCGCGCCAACAACCTGCAGGCCAAGCCCGAGCAGTTGCAGGCCCACATCGAAGAGATGAGCCAGAGCTACGAAAAGCCGGCCGAGGTGATGCGCTGGTACCTGAGCGACCGCCAGCGCATGGCCGAGGTGGAGGCGGTGGTGATCGAGAACAACGTGGCCCACCACGTGCTCGCTACCGCCCAGGTGACCGACAAGGTATTGCCGTTCGACGAGCTGATGACCCAGTGATGGCCCACATAATCGGCATCACCGCATCACTCCACCGAGGAACCGCATGAGCGTGTATGAAACGCAGGCGTTGGGCATGGTCCCGATCGTCATCGAGCAGTCGGGCCGCGGCGAACGCGCCTACGACATCTACAGCCGCCTGCTGCGCGAGCGCATCGTCTTCCTGGTCGGTCCGGTCAACGACGGCGTGGCCAACCTGGTGGTGGCGCAGATGCTTTTCCTCGAGAGCGAGAACCCCGACAAGGACATCTTCCTGTACATCAATTCGCCAGGCGGCAGCGTGAGCGCCGGCCTGTCGATCTTCGACACGATGAACTTCATCAAGCCCGACGTCTCGACGATGTGCATGGGCATGGCGGCCAGCATGGGTTCGTTCCTGCTGATGGCCGGTGCCAAGGGCAAGCGCCTGGCACTGCCCAATTCCCGCGTGATGATGCACCAGCCCTCGGGCGGCGCACAAGGCCAGGCCACCGACATCGAGATCCAGGCGCGCGAGATCATCAAGACGCGTGAGCAGCTGAACCGGATCTACGCCGAGCGCACCGGCAAGACGGTCGAGAAGATCACGGCCGACATGGAGCGTGACTATTGGATGTCGGCAGGCGAGGCGCGCGACTACGGCTTGATCGACCAGGTGCTCGACAAACGTCCCTGACGTTCCGCCCGGCCAACCCGCAGACGACGGGGGGTTCTGTGTGCCGTGACTCACACCACGAAAAGGGCCTCTTCTCTGCGCCTGGGCGCAGGGGGGGCTTGCACTATCATTGAATGAGTTTCCCCCTGGGCCCATCCATGCCAGAGAAAAAAGGCTCCTCCAGCGAGAAGGTTCTTTACTGCTCGTTCTGCGGCAAGAGCCAGCACGAGGTGAAGAAGCTGATCGCCGGCCCGTCGGTGTTCATCTGCGACGAGTGCATCGAGCTGTGCAACGACATCATCCGCGACGAAGTGCCTGCCGACGCGCCGGGCACCAAGAGCGCGAAGTCCGACCTGCCCACCCCCAGCGAGATCAAGGGCAGCCTCGATTCGTACGTGATCGGTCAGGAGGTCGCCAAGCGCACCTTGTCGGTGGCGGTGTACAACCACTACAAGCGCCTGAAGCACATGGGCGGCAAGGACGAGGTCGAGCTGAGCAAGAGCAACATCCTGCTCATCGGCCCGACCGGCTCGGGCAAGACCTTGTTGGCGCAAACCCTGGCCCGGCTGCTCAACGTACCGTTCGTGATCGCCGATGCGACCACGCTCACCGAAGCGGGCTACGTGGGCGAGGACGTCGAGAACATCATCCAGAAGCTGCTGCAGAACTGCAACTACGACGTGGAGCGGGCGCAGCGCGGCATCGTCTACATCGACGAGATCGACAAGATCTCGCGCAAGGCCGACAACCCCAGCATCACGCGCGACGTGTCGGGCGAGGGCGTGCAGCAGGCGTTGTTGAAGCTGGTCGAGGGCACCATGGCCAGCGTGCCGCCGCAGGGCGGGCGCAAGCACCCGAACCAGGACTTCCTGCAGATCGATACCACCAACATCCTGTTCATTTGCGGCGGTGCATTCGACGGCCTCGAAAAGGTGATCCAGAACCGCACCGAGAAGTCGGGCATCGGCTTTGGCGCCACGGTGCACAGCAAGACCGAGCG
>JAABTC010000053.1 GCA_011390055.1 Burkholderiales bacterium
CCGGGCTTCAAGATCGACCTGTTCGCGATCGTCCCCGACGCGCGCCACATGGCCGTTGCGCCGAGCACCAACATGCTCTTCGTCGGCACGCGCAAGACGACGGTCTGGGCCGTCACCGACCGCAACTCCGATGGCATCGCGGACGAGGTGAAGTCGTTCGCACCGAGCCTGAAGTTCACCAACCCGAACGGCGTCTGCTGGACCAAGGACGGCTTCCTGATCGTCGCCGAGCACAACCGCGTGCTCAACTTCCCGGCGGCCGAGTTCTTCTACGAGGGCCCGGACGTCGCCGTGATCGAGGTTGTCGGCCAGGGCAAGCTGATTCCGGTCGAGGAAGAGAGCTACAACCACGGCGCCCGCACCTGCCGCGTCGACGACAAGGGCCAGGTGTACGTGACACTGGGCCAGCCCTTCAACGTGCAGCCCAAGGAGAAGGTGGCGCTGTACGAGCAGATCGGCATCGGCGGCATGGTCAAGTTCGACGCCTTCGACGGCGGCAAGCGCGAAGTGGTCGCGCGGGGTGTCCGCAACTCGGTGGGCATGGACATCAACCCCAAGGACAAGTCTGTCTGGTTCACCGACAACCAGACCGACGGCATGGGCGACGAAACCCCCCCCGGCGAACTGAACCGCATCAGCAAGGCAGGCGGCGAGCACTTCGGCTACCCGTACATCCACGGCAACAATGTACAGATCGCGGGCACCGCTGCGGCGCCGGACCTGAAAGGCATGAACCCGCCGGCGCAATGGACCAAGCCGCAGATCGAGTTCCCGGCGCACCAGGCTCAGCTCGGCATGTCGTTCTATGCGGGCAAGATGTTCCCGGCCAAGTACCAGGGCGGCGCCTTCGTGGCTTCGCACGGCTCGTGGAACCGCACCAAGCCCACGGGTGCCGACATCCAGTACGTGTCGATGAAGGCCGACGGCACCGCCGACAAGACGGAGGTGTTCGCCTCGGGCTTCCTCGACGCCGACACCGGCATCTACCGCGGCCGCCCGGTCGACGTGGCGGTGATGAAGGATGGCTCGCTGCTGGTCTCGGACGACTACGCCGGGGCGATCTACCGGATCACCTACGCGGCACCGTGATCTTCATCCGCCCGCTCCGGGCCAGCGCATGGGCGCTGGCCTTTTTCGCTTCCGCCGCGCTTGCAGCCCCCGCTGCGTGGGCGGCGGACAGCGCCATCGGACGCCAGAAGGCGGCGTCCACCTGTGCGGTCTGCCATGGCCCGCTCGGCGTGTCGCAGGCGCCGGACGCGCCGCACCTGGCCGGCCAGCCTGCGATGTACCTGTCGGCACAACTCAAGGCCTACCGCAGTGGTGCACGCCGGCACGAGGTGATGGCGGTGATCGCCAAACCCTTGTCCGACGATGACATCGCCAATTTGGCCGCGTGGTACGCGGCGCAGAAGATTTCCGTACAGTCTCCACCATGAAATTGTTCTCCACCACTCCAGCGCTGACCGCTGCGCTGGCGTCTGCGTTCGCCGGTGCGCACGCCCAGGCGCAATCCGCGGCGCCCACCGAAACCATCGTGATCACGGCCGAACGCTCGCGCCAGTCGAGCTTCGACGCGCCGGCGGCGATCGGCGCGGTCACGCGCGACGTGATCGACAGCGCCGGTCCGCAGGTCAACCTGTCCGAGGTGTTGAACCGGGTGCCGGGCATCACGGTGCTGAACCGTCAGAACTACTCGCAGGACCTGCAGCTTTCGATCCGAGGCTTCGGTTCGCGCTCGACCTTCGGCATCCGCGGGGTGCGCCTGATCGTCGACGGCATCCCCGCGACGATGCCCGACGGGCAAGGCCAGGCCTCGAACGTGGCGCTCGGCTCGACCCAGCGCATCGAGGTGCTGCGGGGCCCGCTGGCGCAGCTCTACGGCAATGCGGCCGGCGGCGTGGTTCAGGTCTTCAGCGGCACCGACGCGAGCGTGCCGACGACCACCTTGCGCAGCTCGGTCGGGCCCGACGGCGCCGTCAAGGTCGGCCTGGGTTTCGCGGCCTCGGGTGCGCAGGACGAAGTGGTGCTCGAGGCCTCGCGCTTTCGCACCGACGGCTGGCGTGAACACAGTGCCGCCGAACGTAAGCAGCTGAACGCCAAGTGGCAGCATCGGCTGGGTACGGGCAGCAGCGTGACGCTGGTGCTGAACTCCCTCGATCAGCCGCTGTCGCTCGACCCGCTCGGCCTGACGCGGGCCCAGTGGGAAGCGGACCCGCGCCAGGCGGTGGCCTTGGCCAAGTCGCAGAACGCGCGCAAGTCGGTCGCCCAAGACCAGTTCGGCGTGGTGCTGGAACATGCGCTCGGGCCGGCAACGCAGCTGCAGGCGCGCTTGTACGGGGGCACGCGCAGCCTCGACAACGCGCTGTCGATTCCGCTGGCGGCGCAACAGGCGCCGACGGCCAGTGGCGGCATCGTCTCGTTCCAGCGCAATTACGGCGGGTTCGGTGCGATGGTCTCGCACCGCGTCGCGCTCGGTGCTTCGACTGCGTCCGGCGGCTTCGGCCTGCAGGCCCTCCGGCTCACCGCCGGGGTCGAGATCGACCGCATGGATGAAGACCGTCAGGGCTACTTGAACCTCGCCGGCGAGCGTGGGGCACTCAAGCGCGACGAGGCCAACCGCGTCGAGAACCGCGATGCGTATGGGCAAGCGGCCCTCGAGATGGGTGGTGGCCTGACGGCCAGTGCCGGGGTTCGCACGAGCCGCGTGCGTTTCGACAGCCGTGACCGTTTCATCACCGCTAGCAATCCCGACGACAGTGGCGGTGTCGAGTACAGCGCCACCAACCCGGTGTTCGGGCTGTCGTGGCGCGCCGCGAGCAACTTGAACCTGTACCTCAACGCCGGGCGCGGCTTCGAGACGCCGACCTTCACCGAGCTGGCCTACCGGGCGGTCGGCACCGGCTTGAACACCGGCCTGGCCGCTTCACGAGCGCGGCATGCCGAGGTGGGCGCGAAGTGGCGACCTGCACCGGGCCATCGCGTCGACATCGCAGCGTTCGACATCCGGACCCGCGACGAGATCGTGGTCGACACCAACAACGGTGGCCGCTCGACCTTCAAGAATGCCGGGCGCACCGAACGCCGGGGTTTCGAGCTCAGCCACCAGGCTGCCTTGGGCAGCGACTGGCGCTCGTTGCTGGCGGTGACCGTGTTGCGGGCGAGCTTCCGCGACGGCTTCATCAGCGGCAGCGGGGCCGCTGCGGTGCCGGTGCCCGCGGGCAACCGCCTCCCCGGCACGCCGGGTCGCAGTGCTTTTGCCGAACTGGTGTACGCGCCTCAAAGTGGCTGGGGCAGTGGGTCCGGGTTCCAGGCGGCGGTCGAGTTGCAGCACATCGGCAAGCTGTACGTCAACGATGCCAACCAGGACTTCGCGCCCGCCAGCACCGTCATGAACCTGCGCGCAGGCTGGACGCAGCGCGCCGGCGCCTGGCGCTTCAGCCAGCTGGTGCGCGTGGACAACGCGACCGACCGCCGTTACGCCGGCTCGGTGATCGTCAACGAAGCCAACCGGCGCTACTTCGAGCCCGCCGCGCCACGCGGCGCGCTGCTGTCACTGACGGCTGAGTACAGCCTGCGCTGAGGCGGGCACCGCCGGCCGGCTCGTCTTGGGGCTGCGCGCCGACAGCGCGCGGCCCAGCCAGAGCGCACAGCTCGCCGCCCACTCGGCGCCGCGGGGCGGCGTCGTGGGCGGGGGCGCAATCACTTTGATCAGGGACGTCGACATACGGGTACCTCTTTGATTTGGGGGGCGTTCGGAGCCACCGAGGTCGAAGATTAGGGTTTGCACCTAGACTTGGCCAATTGTTTCTCCGAATCCGGCCATCACCCCGCTGAATGCCGCCCCCATGCACAGCCCCAGCATCAACTTCCGCACGCTCGACCTGAACTTGTTGCGCGTGTTCGACGTGGTGATGGTCGAGCGCAACGTCACGCGGGCGGCGGCGCGCCTGTCGATGACCCAGCCGGCCGTCAGCAACGCGCTGCGGCGGCTGCGCGAGGCGACCCACGAAGAGCTTTTCATCTCAGGCTCGAATGGCGTCACACCGACCGCCCATGCCCAGGCGCTCTGGCCGACGGTGCGCACGGCGCTGGAACGCCTGCAGGCGGTGTTGGCGCCAGAGGCCTTCGACCCGCTCACCGATGCCCGCACGTTCATTTTGGCGATGGCCGACGCCACCGCCGCGTTGTTCGTGCCGGTGTTCGTGCAAGCCCTGCAGGCCGGGCGGGCGCGCGCCGACGTGCGGGTGATTCCACTGACCTCGCGCGACCCGCGCGCGCTGCTCGACCAAGGGCAGGCGGACGTCGCGCTCGGCTTCTTTCCGGGTGTGCGCGACAGCCTGGCCGCCGACGGCGCCGACGGTCTGCTGCGCCTGGAGCCGCTCTACGGTTGCGAGTACGTGGCCGTGATGCGCAAGGGTCACCCTTTGGCGCAAGCCGGCGCGCTGACGCTCGACGCCTATTGCGCGACCGAGCACCTGCGCGTCAGCTTCGCCGGGCGCCCGCACGGCTTCGTCGATGAGGCACTGGCGCGCTTGGGCCGCGAGCGCCGCGTCATGGTCACCGTGAGCAATTACTTCACCGCTGGCGCTGTGGTGCACCAGTCGGACCTGATCACCGTGTTGCCGCGCAGCTTCGTGCCGGCGACTGGCTTTGCCGACCTGTTGGCGCAAAGGCCGCTGCCGCTGCCCATGCCCGGCATCGAGGTGGCGCTGCTGTGGCATCTGCGCCACGAACACGACGGGGCCCAGCGGTGGCTGCGCGAGCAGGTACGGCAGGTCGCTGCGCAGGTGTCCGCGGCCACGCAAGCCGTGCGGGTGCTTTCGCCCGCCTGAGCCTGAGGCCTCAGTAGCTCGAACCGCCGCGCACGTGCGAGCGCAACTCGCGCGCGAGTTTCGGATGCGTTGCGGCGTGGCGGTCGGCATGCGCAAGCAGCACGCTGTCGGCCCGGCCTTGTGCGCGCTCGACGAAGTACGCGAGCCACGAGCGGGCGGTGCGCGAGAGGCGGTTCAGCGCGACGGTGCGCAGACCGGCGAGGGGTTGCTGCAGCGGCGCATAGCCGCTTGGCAGGCGTTGGATGAGCAGACTGGACATGGTGTTTCCTTGAATCGATGACGGGTGACGGGTCGACCGCCTTGCCTGCAAGATTAGGGTAAACACCAGGTTGGCGCCAATTTCGGCTGCGAATCGTCCCATCACTCGCCGGAATGCCTTCATGGCTGTCAGCGCTTCGATGACCCCGAAGGCCCAGCAGCGGCGTGCGATGACGCACAGACCCGGTACGGTGGCGCGCCCAGGCTCAGCGGATGCCGTTGGAACCCATGCCCACACCTCGCCCTCAGGCGACGCCCGAGCCAATGACGCCCCGGGGGCGCATCCGCTTGCGCGCGGCGACGGCGGGCCTGTTGCTCGTGCTGTGCACCCTCGCCGCATGCCAGCGCCGTGCCGAACCCGCCGCTTCGGTGGCCGCGCCATCGGCCTCGTCGCCCGACAGCGTGGCGGGTGCCGGCTCTGCGGTAGTTGATGCTTACGACGTCACGAAGATGGACTTCAAGACGCCGCCCGCGCAGGTGTCGAGCGAACGTCATGCCGGCCCGTATGCCCTCGGCGATGCGCTGAGCCTGGACGCGGCGGTCAAGCCGCTGGTGAGCGCCCCAGTCAAGGAGATCCGCCTGGACACCACGCACAAGATCATCGAGATCGCGCCGGGTGTGAAGTTCAGTGCCTGGACCTTCGGTGACCAGGTGCCCGGCCCGGCGGTACGCGCCCGGGTGGGGGACCGCATCAAGTTCACGATGACCAACCGCTCCGACGAGCCGGTGCCGGGCTTGCGCATGACCGCCGCGCCGATGATGCATTCGATGGACTTCCACTCGGCGATGGTCTCGCCGCAGGACAAGTACCGCTCGATCGCGCCGGGGCAGACGATCTCGTTCGAGTTCACGCTCAACTACCCGGGCGTGTTCATGTACCACTGCGGCACGCCGATGGTGCTCGAGCACATCGCCTCGGGCATGTACGGGATGATGATCGTCGAGCCGCGCGCGGGTTACCCGACGAAGGTCGATCGCGAGTACAGCGTGATCCAGAGCGAGTTCTACACCAAGCCCGACCCGGCCAAGGGCAAGGTCGACGGCCAGGCCCTGCATGTGCTCGACAGCGAGCGACTGCGCAACAAGTCGCCCACCTACACGGTCTTCAACGGCCGCTACAACGGCATGGTCGATGCGCCGTTGCAGGCCAAGCCGGGCGAACGGGTGCGGTTGTTCGTCCTGAACGCCGGACCGTCCAACACGTCGAGCTTCCACGTCGTCGGAACGATCTTCGATCGTGTCTGGTTCGACGGCAACCCGGACAACCAGTTTCGCGGCATGCAGACGGTGCTGCTCGGTTCTTCCAGCGGCGCGATCGTCGAGTTCATCATTCCCGAAGCCGGCAGCTACGTGATGGTCGACCACCATTTCGCCAACGCTTCGCAGGGTGCGGTGGGCCTGATCGCCGCCGGCACCTCGGCGGGCGAACTCGAGCACCACAACATCCCGGCCACCGCGACACCTACCGAAGCGCAGGCGGTGGCGGGCAAGCTTGCCTTCGAGTCGAAGTGCCTGGCCTGCCACTCGATCGGCGGCGGCGACAAGCTCGGCCCGGACCTGCTCGGCACGACCCGGCGTCACGACGACGCCTGGCTCACGCGCTGGCTGAAGGCGCCTGAACAGATGATGCAGACCGATGCCAAGGCCAAGGCGATGCTCGAGAAGTGGAAGATCCCGATGCCCAACCAGGGCTTGAGCGACGACGAGATCAAGCAGTACATCGCGTACTTCAAGTGGGCCGACCAGAACGTCAAGAAGCCATGAAGACGCCGGCCGACCAGAACGCATCGACCGAGGTCCCGGTCGCAATGGAAACCGAACTCGAGCAACTGCGGGTGCGCGTGATCGCGCTGGAGAATCTGCTGATCGCGCTGCTGGCCCAGGCTCCGGAGCGGCAGCTCGCCCTGGCGCGCGAGATGGCCGCCTACATCACGCCGCGGGCGGGCGCCACGCCGCACCCGCTGACGCTGCGCGCCGCGGACGAGATGCTCAGCCTGGTCGATCGCGCGGGCCAGTTTCGCGCTCAGCCCCCGGGCTGACACGAAGGCGCCGGCTGCGCCGCGTGGTGCCGCCGGGTACCGCCGCCTCAGCGCCCCTCAACGGCCCTCAGCGCCACCGGGCGCCTGAACTGGCCACCCACTCGATCCACGCGTCCAGTGCCGCGCGACCTCTCGCGGCCTGCTCGTGGTTGACCATCGCGACCACCGCCCAGGTGTCGCCGCGGGTGTCGCGCACGTAGCCGGCCAACGCGGTGACGTCCTTCAGCGTGCCGGTCTTCAGCCGAGCCCAGCCTTCGGCCGCGGTGCCCTTGAGTCGTCGGCGCATCGTGCCGTCGACCCCAGCCACCGGCAGGCTCATCAGCAGTTCGGGCGCGTGCGGCCCGGCATGCGCGGCCTCGAGCATGCGCGCCAGGGTCAGCGGCGAGATGCGTTCGCTGCGTGAGAGGCCCGAACCGTTCTCCACCACCAACCCGGTCCGGTCGATGTGCCGTTCGTCGAACCAGCGCCCGACCTCGCGCTGCGCGAGTTCAAGCGTCGGCGTGGCGACGTCCTGCGCCATCGCGGCCAAGCCGAGCTGCAGGAACAGCAGCCGCGTGTGCGCGTTGTCCGACTGCTTGTTCATGCCGCGCAGCACCTCGCCCCACGGTCGCGAGCGGTGGCTGGCGACCGGCGTGGCATGGCTTGGCGTGGCGGACTCGCGCACGCCGCCCGGTGGGCGCTGCCAGGTGCCGCCCAGGCTGGCCCACACGGCACGCACCTGGCGTTCGGCGATCACGTTGCGGTCCAGCAGTTGCAGTGCGCGCTCGGCCTGGCAGCCGCGCGGAAAGCCGCCGCGCAAGCCGATGCGAAAGCGTGCGGCGGGCAGGGCTTCGACCACCGGGGGTTGCCAGCCGTCGTCCCAGTCGGTGCAGTCCGACGTGCTCAAGGTCATCGCCGCGGCATCGACTTCCACACCGTCGAGCGGCGGCACGAGCCGCGCCCGAACGGAGCTGGCGTCGGAGCTGAGCGACAGTTGCATGAGGTTGCCGCCCAGCATCAGGGCATCCGGAACCATGTTGTACGGCGACTGCGGCGATTCATCGAAGGGCGGCAGGCCGACATCGATGCGCGCGGGGCGAAACAGCGTGCGGTCGAGCACCAGGTCGCCCGCGATCATGCCCACGCCGCGCTGGCGCAGCGTGTACAGCATCTGCCACAGCGCGGGCAGGTCGAGGTCGGGGTCGGCGCCGCCTTGGAGCACCAGGTCGCCGGCGAGAACCTCGCCCTCGATCGGCCCAGCCGCCAGCAGGTCGGTACGGCCGCGGTGGTTCGGGCCCAGTCGGTCGAGCGCCACCACCGTGGTCACCAGCTTCATCGTCGAGCCGGGCGCCATCGCGCGCGAGGCGCGCAGCCGCCAGGGCCGGGCCCAGCGCGTCGTCAAAGGCAGCGCCACGGCGGCCAGCGCATCCTCCGGCAAGCCGGCTTGCGCGAGCGCAGCGGCCACCGTCGGCGGCAACGCGTCGTCCAGCGCGGGCAACGCGACGGCGAGCATCGGCATGCAGATCGCCAGTACGGCGCTGATCAGTTGCGGTGTCATCGTCGTCGATTCTGCCCCGCTGCCGCGCGTTTCACGTTCGGCCGCACCCGGCCCCCGACCGCCTAGGATGGGCGCATGAACTGCCACACCACTTTTGGCGCGGCTGCGGTCGCCCTGCTCGTCGCAGCCCTGTCGGGTTGCGCGACACCCACCTCGACCACCACCCCCGGCGGCGTGCCGATCGACACCCGCCACACCGCGCGCGGCCAGGACAGCCGCGCCCTGTTCCTGATCCTGCACTACACCGTGGCCGACACGCCGCTGTCGATCAAGATCCTGACGCAGGAAGAGGTCAGCTCGCACTACCTG
>JAABTC010000054.1 GCA_011390055.1 Burkholderiales bacterium
GGCCCGGGCCCCGGCTTCTCGCCGTCGGCCTCGACCCTGTTGACGTTCAACCTGACCGATGCCGGCAAGGGCGTCTTCATCGCACCGAGCCCGTTCTATGAAATGGCGTTCGCGTCGTTCACGAACAGCCCGTCGCAAGTGATGATGTTCGACGGCGGCTTCACGATCTCGCAAGGTGGCGGCTCCATCAACTTCATGGCAGCCCCGATCCCTGAGCCCGAGACGTATGCACTGATGCTGGCTGGCTTGGCGGCTGTGGGCTTCGTTGCCCGCCGTCGTCGTCCGCAAGCCTAAGCGCAGCGGTCGTTGACCCACCGCGGCTGCGCGCTTTTGCGCAGCCGCATTTTTTTGAGCCGCAGGAGAACAACATGAACTACCGAAGCCTGACGTCGACCTGGGTCGGCGCACTGTGCGTCACCGTGCTGGCCGCCTGCGGCGGCGGCGGAGGGGGCGGCGATGCGCCGGCACCGCCATCGGCGGCTGTGCCCCCACCCGCCACCACGCCCCCGCCGACCACGGCCAGCTTCGCGCTCGCCGCACCCTTCAAGGCGCGCATCGATGGCGGTGTCAGCGACACCTTCGACATCAGCGAAAGCTGCACGGGCAGCGCGACGATCACGTTGGCACCCGCCACGCCCGCCACCTTCGAGGGTGTGTCCGGTGTCGCCTCGCCGCAAACCTCGACGGCCACGCTGAACAACTGCGCGCCGGCATCGAGTTCGTCGACCGGGACCACGTACTACAACGCTGCGTATGCCAACCTCGGCCTGGCGGTGACGGGTGGCGAATACGCCGTCTTCCAAGCGGCCCCGACGGCGTTGCCTGCCACCGCGCAGATCAACGACAGCGGCACGATCGTGACGCTGAACACCTACAACAATTCATCGAAGGCGACGCTGACGGGTACACGCGTGATCCGCTGGCGCATCGAAGCCGACGGCACGTCGACGACCACCGCGCTGTTCAATCTGATCACCGAAAACTACAACGCGCAGAACCTGCTGCTGTCGACACAGCAGTCGCGCTACCGGATGACGCAAGCGGGGTCGTTGACCATCACGACGATCAACGTGAGGTTCGAAGGGACCACCCTTCTGAACCTGCTCTACACCAAGCGCTGATCGAGAGGGTCGGGCGTCTCGGAAGGCGCGGCCCGGGAGGGCCGCGCCGGTTCAATCCAGCACGCCCTGCCGCAGCCGCAGCACGCGACCACATCGAGCGGCCAGCCCCTCGTCGTGGGTCACGAGCACGAACGCGGTACCGCGTTCGCGCGCCAACGTGAGCATCGATGCAAACACGCCGTCGGCGGTTTCGCGGTCGAGGTTGCCGGTGGGCTCATCGGCCAGCACACAGGCCGGCTGCGACACCAGCGCGCGCGCGATCGCCACCCGCTGGCGCTCGCCGCCAGAGAGCTCGCTCGGCCGGTGCTGCACGCGCGCCGCGAGGCCGACATCGGCCAGGGCCGAACCTGCTTGCTCGCGCGCCTCGGCCAAGCCGAGGCGGCGGATGCGCAGCGGCATGGCCACGTTGTCGAGCGCGCTGAACTCGGGCAACAGGTGGTGGAACTGGTAGACAAAGCCGAGCTGCTGGTTGCGCCAGCGCCCTTGTGCGGCGGCGTCCATCGACGTCATTGAGCGGCCCGCCAAGGTCACTTCGCCCGCCGTGGGTGCATCGAGCCCGCCGAGCAGGTGCAGCAGCGTGCTCTTGCCCGAACCCGAGGCGCCGACGATCGCCACCGTCTCGCCAGGCAGCACCTGCATGTCGACGCCGCGCAGCACCTCGACGTCGAGATCGCCTTCGTGGAAACGCTTGCGCAGGCCGCTGCAAGCCAGGACGGGCTCATTCATAGCGCAAGGCTTCGGCGGGGTTGACGCGGCTGGCGCGCCAACTCGGGTAGATCGTGGCGACGAAGGCCAGCGCCAGCGAGATGAGCACGATCGGCACGATGTCGGCCGCCTGCGGCTGGCTCGGCATGCGGCTGATCACGTAGATGCTGGCCGGCAGGAAGCTGGTGGACAGCAGCCGCTCCAGCGCCGGCACCAGCGTGCCGATGTTGTAGGCCACCAGCAAGCCCAGCGCCACGCCGCCGAGCGTGCCGGCGATGCCTGCCGTGGCGCCCTGGATCATGAAGATGCCCATGATCGAGCGCGGGCTGGCACCCAGCGTGCGCAGGATCGCGATGTCGGCGCGTTTGTCGGTGACGGTCATCACCAGCGTCGACACGAGGTTGAAGGCCGCCACTGCGACGATCAGGGTCAGGATGATGAACATCAGGCGCTTCTCGAGCTGCACCGCGTCGAACCAGTTGCGGTTGGTGCGCGTCCAGTCGCGCACGCTGATGTTGGCCGGCAGAGCGCGGGCCAGCGTGGCAGCGGCCGCTCGCGCCTGCTGCGCATCGTCGAGCTTCAGTTGCACGCCGGTGGGGCCCTCGACCCGCAGCAGGCGCGCGGCATCGTCGACATGCACCAGGGCCAGGGCGCTGTCGTACTCGTAATGGCCGGCCTCGAAGGTGCCCGACACGTTGAACTGTTTCAGGCGCGGCACGATGCCGGCGGGCGTGACCTGCCCGCCGGGCGTGACCACGGTGATCGCATCGCCGGTGCGCACGCCGAGCGAGCGCGCCAGCTCGATGCCGAGAACGATGTTCCAGGCGCCGGGCTGCAGGGTCGCGAAGGCGCCCTGCTGCAGCTGCGCGGCCAACGGCGTCACGCTCGCCTCTTCGGCCGGCGAGATGCCGCGCAGCAGCGCACCGCGCATGTCTTCACCGCGCGCCACCAGCACCTGGGCCGAGACGAACGGTGCGGCACCCTGCACGCGGCCGGCCGGCAAGGCACCGCGCGCCTGGTCGGCACTGGCGCGCCAGTCGGGCAGCGCAGCGCCCTGCGCATCGAAAAGTTCGACGTGCGCGATCACGCTGAGCATGCGGTCGCGCACCTCGGACTGGAAACCGTTCATCACCGACAGGACGATGATCAACGCGGCCACGCCCAGCGCGATGCCGAGCATCGAGACGCCCGAGATGAAGGAGATGAAGCCATTGCGGCGGCCGCTTCGGCCGGCGCGTGTGTAGCGCCAGCCGACCTGCCACTCATACGGGGTCTGCATCGATCAATCTCATTTGCGGCGCATGCTAACTGAGGGGTCGCGTCGTCGCGGTCGAAGGAAGCGGGGCTGGCGCCGGGATAATTGAGCCACATGCACCTGGTCGTCTCCCATTGCACACCGCTCACGCCGCTGGCCCCTCGGCGCAGCACCGCCCTCGATCACGTGCTGCGTCACTGGCAGGCCCTGCCGCGCGCGGCGGCCGACGCAACGACGCTGACCCCGCCGCATGAACGCGCCATCGCGGACGCGCTCGGCTGGCAGAGCGACGACGGCGCTCTGCCCTGGGCTGCGCGCCTTGCGCACCAGGACGGCATCGAGGTGGGCGACGGTGCGTGGGGGCTGGTCACGCCGGTGCATGCGCGCGTGGGCAGCGACGGCGTGCACCTGGCCGATCCCGAGACGTTGAGCCTAGACGCGGCAAGCTCGCGCGCCTTCTTCGACGTGCTGCGACCCCATTTCGAAGCCGCTGGCTTTCGCTTTGCGTGGGGTGCTCCGCTGCGCTGGTACGCGAGCCACCCGAGCCTGCAAGGTCTGGCCACCGCATCGCTCGACCGCGTGGTCGGTCGCAACGTCGACGGCTGGCTGCCGCGGCAGGCCGCGGCGCGCGCGCTGCGCGGCCTGCAGAACGAGGCTCAGATGCTGCTGCACGACCATCCGCTGAACGCCGCACGCGAGGCCGCGGGCGCCCTGCCCGTCAACTCGTTCTGGCTCAGCGGCTGCGGTGTGGTGCAAGCCGAGCGCGGCACTGCCGTCACGCTCGACGAGCGTTTGCGCAGCCCTTTCCTGCAGGCCGACCCGCACGCCTGGGACGCCGCCTGGCAGGCGCTCGAAGTCGAAGCTCTGTCACCGCTGGTCGCGGCCGGTGAACGCGGCGACGCGGTGCGCCTGACCCTGTGCGGCGAAGGCGCCAGCGCCAGCTTCCAGGCCCGCCCGCGCCCGGCCTGGCGCCGCCTGACCGAACGTCTGGCACCGCCACCGGCGGCGTCGCACACCTTGTTGACAACGCTGTGAAAGCCCACGTGCCGGTGTTCGAACTGCGCGACGTGCCGCCGCGCGCGGCCTACGCACTCGAGCAGGCCGGCGTGCATCCGCTGCTGGCCCGTCTGTTCGCGGCGCGTGGCATCAGCGCTGCCGAGCAGCTCGACGATGCCCTGGCGCACCTGCTGCCGCCGCAGAGCCTGCAGGGCAGCGCCGAGGCCGCGCGCCTGCTCGCCGACACCTTGGCCGCGGGCGGCGGCATCTGCATCGTGGCCGACTACGACTGCGACGGCGCCACCGCCTGCGCCGTCGCGTTGCGCGGTCTGGCCGCCCTCGGCGCTGCACCCGAGCGGCTGCACTACGTGGTACCCGACCGCAGCGTGCACGGCTACGGCCTCACGCCGGCCATCGTCGAGCTGGCGCTGCGCCACCGACCGAGCCTGCTGGTCACCGTGGACAACGGCATCGCCAGCTTCGACGGCGTGGCCCATGCACGCGCCCAGGGCCTGGCCGTGCTGGTGACCGACCACCACCTGCCGGCCCAGGTGGGCGACGCGGTGGCGCTGCCCGATGCCAACGTGATCGTGAACCCCAATGCGCCCGGCTGCGGCTTCGAGAGCAAGTGCCTGGCCGGCGTGGGCGTGATGTTCTACGTGCTGCTGGCCCTGCGCGCCGAACTGCGCGCGCGCGGCGCGTTCGGCAGCGCCGCCGCGCCGCGCCTGGACGCCTTGCTCGACCTGGTGGCCCTGGGCACCGTGGCCGATGTGGTCAAGCTCGACGGCAACAACCGACGTCTGGTGGCGCAAGGCCTGCGCCGCGTCCGCAACGGTCGCATGCAGCCTGGCGTGGCGGCGCTCTTCGCCGCGGCGGGGCGCGACCCTGCACGCGCCGCCGCCTTCGATTTCGGCTTCGCGCTTGGCCCGCGCATCAACGCGGCCGGACGGCTCGCCGACATGACGCTGGGCATCGAATGCCTGGTCACCGACGACCCGGCGCGCGCACGCGAACTGGCGCTGCAGCTCGACGCGATCAACCGCGAGCGGCGGGTGGTCGAAGCCGGCATGCGCGAGCAGGCCGAGTCGCGCTGCGATCGCCTGGTGGCCGATGCGGCCGAGCTGCCGTCGGCGCTGGTGCTGTTCGACGAGGGCTTTCACGAAGGCGTGGTCGGCATCGTTGCCGGCCGCCTGAAAGATCGGCTGCACCGCCCGACGTTCGTCTTCGCGCGCGGCAGCGACGGCCGCCTGAAGGGCTCGGGCCGATCGATCCCGGGCTTTCACCTGCGCGACGCGCTCGACTTGGTGGCCAAGCGCGAACCCGGCACGCTGCTGCGTTTCGGCGGCCATGCGATGGCCGCCGGCTGCACGCTCGAAGCCGACCAGCTCGAGCGCTTCTCGAACGCGCTGCAGCAGGTTGCGGCCGAGGGGCTGGACGCCGCCACGCTGACGCGCAGGCTGCGCACCGACGGCGCGCTGGCGCTGGAGTACTTCAACGTGCAGACCGTCGCTGCGATGGATGCCGAGGTCTGGGGCCAGGCCTTCGAGGCGCCGGTGTTCTGCGACGTGGTCGACGTGCTGAGCCAGCGCCTGGTGGGCGAGAAGCACCTGAAGCTGCGCGTGCGCCACCTCGGCCAGGCGCGCGACGCGATCTGGTTCGGGCATGCCGAACCGGTCGCCGAGCGCGTGCGCCTGGCCTACCGCCTGTCGCTCGACGAATACAACGGCCAGCAACGCCTGCAAATGGTCATCGAGGCTGCCACCGACGTGGTTCCTGCGGGCGCGTTAGCCTCGCGTCGATGAACCTCCTCCAACACGGCGCCGCGTGGGCGCTGCTTGCCGCCGCGCTGGCCGCCTGCGGACCGGCTGCCACGCCCTCCATCGATGCGCACGCCGCAGCGCACAGTGCCGGCACCGGGGCTGCCACCGGCAGCGCGCGGGCCAGCGTGCTCGGTGCCACGCTTTCGCGCCCCTGGGGCCTGGCCTTCCTGCCCGACGGGCGCATGCTGGTGACGCAGAAGGAAGGCACGCTGGTCATCGTGCGGGCCGATGGGTCGGCGGTCGAAGCGCAGGTGAGCGGCGTGCCGGCGGTCGACAGCGGCGGCCAGGGCGGCTTGCTCGACGTGACGCTCGATCCCGACTTCGCCAGCGACCCGTGGGTCTACCTCAGCTATGCCGAGAGCGGCGACGGCGGCGCCGGCACGGCCCTGGCCCGCGGCCGGCTGGTGGGCAACGCGCTCGCCGACGTCACGGTGCTGTGGCGCCAGCAGCCCAAGGTGCGCGGCGGCAACCACTTCGGCTCGCGCATCGTGTTCCGGGCCGACAAGACGCTCTACCTGACCCTGGGCGACCGCGGCCAGGACAGCCCGTCGAGCCCGAGCGCGGCCCACACGCAGGACCCCGCGCGCAGCCTGGGCAAGGTGGTGCGGCTGAACCGCGACGGCAGCATCCCGGCCGGCAACCCGGCCTTCGGTACCACGGCCGTGCCGGGCTTGTGGAGCACCGGCCACCGCAACATCCAGGGCGCTGCGCTGCGCCCCGGCAGCGATGAGTTGTGGGTCACCGAACACGGCCCGCGCGGCGGCGACGAGTTGAACCGGGTGCTGCCCGGGCGCAACTACGGCTGGCCGCTGGCCAGCTACGGCTGCCCCTACAGCCGGTCGCAGTCCGAACCCGGCTGCCGTCCGGGCGGCGGCACCCATGCGCCGATGTTCGAGGAACCGAAGACCACCTGGCAGCCCACGTCCATCGCGCCGTCGGGCCTGGTGTTCTACAGCGGCGATCGCTGGCCCGAATGGCGTGGCCAGCTGTTCGCCGGTGCGCTGGCCGGCGCCAGCCTGTGGCGCATCGCGCTGGATGCGAACGGCGCGGTGACGGTGCGCGAGGAAGTGCCCGCCGTGAAGGCCCTGGGCAAACGCATCCGCGACGTCGAACAGGGCCCGGACGGCTGGCTTTACCTGCTCAGCGACGACGGGAAAATCGTGCGGCTAGAGAGGTAGCTGAAAACGCTGAAAGACTCCGTTCGCCCTGAGGTATCGAAGGGCCAGCGCATGCCCTTCGATACCTCAGGGCGAGCGGGGGTGGGAATTGCCCTCAGGCGAGTTCGTGAAAGACGAAACGTTGCGAGCTCAACGGCTCAACTTCTCGCGATCAGCGCGCGCACCGCAGCTTCGAAGCGTGCCGGTTGTTCGGCCACGCTGAGGTGCGAGGCTTCCTCGAGCAGTTCGAACTGCGCACCCGGCACGGCCTCAGCGATCGCCCGGCCCATCGCCGGCGGGGTGCCCAGGTCCAGCGCGCCGCTGATCACGGTGGTCGGGCAGCGGATCTGGCCCAGGCGCCCGGCCCAGTCGACATGGCGGATGGCCTCGCAGGTGGCCACGTAGGCGGCGGGGTCGGCGCGCAGCACGCGCTCACGCAGCGCCGCGGCAACGTCAGGATGCGTGCTTCGGAAGCCGGCATGCAGGTAGCGTTCGAGCACCGTGTCGACGATGCGCGCCAGCCCGCCCTGCTGCACGGCCTCGATCCGCGCCAGCCAGCCGGCTTGCGCCTCGGGCGGGTACTGGGCGGTGGTGTTCGCCAGCACCAGACCGCGCACCAGTTCGGGATGTCGGAGGGCCAGGCCCTGGCCGACCATGCCGCCCATCGACAGGCCGACGAACACCACCGGCCCGCGGCCCCACTCGCGCACCAGCCGCGCCGCATCGTCGACCAGGTCGTCCAGCGAGTACGGGCCGGGCGGCCGCGCCGAAGCGCCCTGCCCGCGGTGGTCGTAACGCAGCACCGGATGGGCGGGCGCGAGGGCGGCGGCCAGGCCGTCCCACATCGTGTGGTCCAGGCCGAGCGCATGGCTCAGCAGCACCGGCGCGCCGTCGCCTTCGACCTGCGGACCTTGCAGCACCGCCAGCAGCTGCGGGGTGCTGAAGGTCGTGTGCCGTTGCACGCGCTGACCGGCGCCCAGCGGGGACGGCGCCAGCGTCATCCCTTCGGCCTTGCACAGCTCAGCGGCGAGCTTGAAGCCGGTGTTGGCCGCCGGCACACCGCAGTAGGCCGCAGCCTGCAACAGCAGCTCTTTGAGCGTGTCGACGCCGAAGCCGCTGCCATCGGTTGCGGCGAGCGCCGCGCGCACGTGCAGCTCGTACTCTTCCCAGCGGCCCTGGGCCAGCGTCATCGCCAGCACCAGCAACCGGCGGGTACGATGGTCCAGGCCCGGGCGGCTCCACACGCCGTGCCACACGCCCTGCGTGATCAGCTCCTGGAACTCGGCGTTGAAGGTGGTGGCGCTGGCCAGCGAACGCTCGACCCAGGCCTCGCCGAGCACGGCGCGGCGGTTGGCCAGGCCACGGTCGAAATCATCCTGACGGTGGTTCATGGTGTGCGGTCGAAGTTCAACGGGGAAACTCGCGCGCCAGCGCGGCCAGCCACGGCGTGGCGCGGGCCATCGCAGGCTGGGCCGCGACCGCGGGGTCGAAGAGCGGCGCAAGGTCGGCCGGCGCCAGCGCGGCCGCGAGCTGGCTGTCGCCGGCCACGGCCTCGAGCAGCAGGGCCTGCAACGGCCGGCCTTCGGCCGCCACGCGGGATGAGAGCTGTTCCAGCAAGGCCTGCGCACGCGGTCGGCCGATCACCGCCGCCAGGCGTACGGTGCAGGCCTCGGTGTAGACCCGGCCCTGCAGCGCATCGATGTTGGCGCGCATGCGCTGTCGGTCGACCTGCAGGCCCGAAGCGGCGTCGGCCAAGGCCGCGAGCCCCGCGTGGACCCCGGTCCACAAGCCGACCCACTCGGCCAGCTCGGCCTGCCAGTTGCCCA
>JAABTC010000055.1 GCA_011390055.1 Burkholderiales bacterium
AGCTCCCCTCAAACCGCACTGCGCGCAGCGTTGTGCAGACTTTCCCTAGCTTTGTTATAGGGCGACAGTTTTGCTGCGTAACACCAGCACTTGTCGCCCCTACACCGGTTTGGTGGCTGGCCTGCGCACCACAACCGGCCTCGTTTTATCTGCATTTGACTGTACGTCCATACAGTATTATCGTGCCGGCATAAGCAGCACCCGTCGCTGTGGACTGTGCCACTGGCGCGGTAATTCATGCAAGCCGCGCTGGGGGGCCGCGGGAGGTGGCCATGTCGTCTTTCGCACACGGGTCTTCCACTCGTAGCCCGCTGCGGCCGCAGAGTGGTCCGTCGGCTTTGCCGCCCTTGCGCGCAACGCGCCTGCTCGATCAGCTGCGTGAACGTATTCGCACGCTTCACTACAGCCGGCGCACCGAGCAGGCTTATGTTCATTGGTGCCGGGTCTACATCCGCTTCCATGACCTGCGTCACCCAGCTGAGATGGGAGCCGCCGAGGTCGAGTCATTCTTGACGTGGCTGGTGGCCGTGCGGCGCTTGGCCGCGTCGAGTCACCGTCAAGCCTTGTCCGCACTGCTGTTCTTGTACTCGAAGGTGCTGGGACTGCAACTGCCGTGGATGGCCGAGATCGGGCGCCCCAGGGTCTCGAGGCGATTGCCGGTGGTGCTGTCTGCGGATGAGGTGGCAGCGGTGTTTCGTGGTCTGGAAGGCGAGCAGCGGCTGTTTGCCCAATTGCTGTACGGGACCGGGCTGCGGCTGTCCGAGGGGTTGCAGTTGCGGGTCAAGGATCTGGACTTTGCGCACCGGGCGGTGATCGTGCGCCACGGCAAGGGTGGCAAGGATCGGGTGCTGATGTTGCCGCAGAGTCTGGTGGCCGACCTTCGAGAACGACTGGCCCGGTCACATGTGTGGTGGGCGATGGACCAGGCCGAGGGTCGTGGCGGTGTAGCCATGCCCGACGCGCTGGAGCGCAAATACCCACGGGCCGGATCGTCTTGGCCGTGGTTCTGGGTGTTTGCCCAGTCCACACACTCGGTCGACCCGCGCAGCCGCGTCATGCGCAGGCACCACATGTACGACCAGACATTCCAACGGGCGTTCAAGCGTGCGGTGCAAGCCGCGGGCATCACCAAGCCGGCGACGCCGCACACGCTGCGGCATTGCTTCGCGACCCACTTGCTGCAGTCGGGCTGCGATATCCGCACGGTGCAAGAGTTGCTGGGGCACGCCGACGTGGCTACGACGATGATCTACACGCACGTGCTCAAGGTGGGTGGCTTGGCGGTCTGTTCTCCGATGGACCGGCTGGCTGCCACTACATCCGTTGCCAATCGGTCCGAATGACAGCTTTGCGGCGCGTCCCACAGGCCGAGACGAGATGTCTCCTTGTGGCTGAAAGTAGCCTGTCGAAGGGTGACAGTTGCACAGCGGCAATCGCTCCTGAGCCGGCCCCTGCTCCACCCACGGACGCCAGCTCAGCGCGTCTTGCGCCGCTGCTGCCAGGCCAGCAGTTCGCCGACGATGCCCTTGCGGAAGGCCAGCACGCAGACCACGAAGATCACGCCGATGATCACGGTGACCCAGGCGCCGACGCGGTCGGCGAGGTAGTTCTGCAGGCCGATGATGGTGAAGGCGCCGACCACCGGCCCGGCGAAGGTACCCATGCCACCGAGCAGGGTCATCAGCACGACCTCGCCCGACATCGACCAGTGCACATCGGACAGCGTCGCGAAGCCGAGCACCAGGGTCTTCAACGATCCGGCCAGGCCGGCGATGGCGGTCGACAGCACGAAGGCCAGCAGCTTGTAGCGGTCGACGTCGTAACCCAGGGAAATCGCACGCGGTTCGTTCTCGCGGATGGCCTTGAGCACCTGCCCGTAGGGCGAGTGCACGATGCGGATGATGGCCAGGAAGACCGCGACGAAGATCGCCAGCACGACGTAGTACAGCGTCAGGTCGTCCGCCAGCGAGAGGAAGCCGAAAAGCTTGCCGCGCGGCACGCCTTGCAGGCCGTCCTCGCCGCCGGTGAACGGCGCCTG
The DNA here is from genome assembly GCA_011390055.1 of Burkholderiales bacterium. Classification (GTDB taxonomy): domain Bacteria; phylum Pseudomonadota; class Gammaproteobacteria; order Burkholderiales; family Burkholderiaceae_C; genus CADEEN01. Next base: position 2,039 of record JAABTC010000055.1, read on the forward strand.
CAGGCAGACGAAGTAGATCATCTGGGCCAGGGCCAGCGTGACCATCGCGAAGTAGATGCCCTGGCGCCGGATCGCGATCAGGCCGACGACCAGACCGAGTGCGCCGCCGATGACGAGCCCGGCGAGCAGGCCGAGCTCGACCGGCCATCCCGCGCTGCGCAGCAGCCAGCCGGTGCCGTAGGCCGCGCTGCCCATGAAGGCCGCATGGCCGAACGACAGCAGCCCGGTGTAGCCCAGCAGCAGGTTGAAGGCGCAGGCGAAGATCGCGAAGCACAGCGCCTTCATCACGAACACCGGGTACATGCCCAGGAAAGGCGCGGCCAGCAGCAGCAACAGCCCGACGGCCCAGGCCGCCTGCGACAGGCGCTGGGTGGTCACCGACGTGCTCATCGCGCCTCCTTGCCGAACAGCCCGGCCGGCCGGACCATCAGCACGATGGCCATGATGACGAAGACCACGATGTTGGAAGCCTCGGGGTAGAAGACCTTGGTCAGCCCTTCGACCAGGCCCAGCACCACGCCCGTGATGATCGAACCCAGGATCGAGCCCATGCCGCCGATCACGACGACCGCGAAGACGATGATGATCAGGTTGCTGCCCATCAGCGGTGTGATCTGGATCACCGGCGCGGCCAGCACCCCGGCAATGGCGGCCAGCGCGGCACCGCCGGCGTAGGTCAGCGTCACCATCACCGGCACGTTGATGCCGAAGGCCTGGACCAGCAGCGGGTTCTCGGTCCCGGCGCGCAGGGTGGCGCCGAGCTTGGTCTTCTCGATCAGGTACCAGGTCGTCAGGCACACGCCGAGCGAAGCCACCACGACCCAGGCGCGGTAGTTGGGCAACACCATGAAGCCCAGGTTGGTCGCGCCCTGCAGCGCATCGGGCACCGGGTACTGTTGCCCGGAGACACCGAACTGGTTGCGGAACAGGCCTTCGGCGATCAGCGCCAGGCCGAAGGTCAGCAACAGGCCGTAGATCGGATCGATGCGGTAGAGCGGTTTGAGCAGCAGGCGCTCCAGCACGGCACCCAGGGCCCCCACCACCAGCGGCGCCACCACCAGCGCGACCCAGTAGTTGAGCCCCAGGTACTCGAGGCTGGCCCAGGCCACGTAGGCCCCGATCATGTACAGCGCACCGTGGGCGAAATTGACGATCCCAAGCAACCCGAAGATCACCGCCAGGCCCAGGCTGAGCATGGCGTAGAACGAGCCGTTCACCAGGCCCAGCATGAGCTGGCCCAGGAACGCCTGCAGGGGGATGCCGAAGATTTCCACGACGCGCTGCTCAGTCCAAGATCACTGGGTCATCACTTCCAGAGAGTGCACTTGGACTCGGCCTTGGTGGTCCAGGCGGCCTCGCCCTTCATGGTCTCGACCACCTTGTAGTAGTCCCAGGGTTCGGTGCTCTCGGCCGGTGACTTGACCTGCATCAGGTACATGTCGTGCACCATGCGGCCGTCCGCGCGGATGAAGCCGCCCTTGGCGAAGACGTCGTTGATCGGCGTCTTGCGCATCTGCGCCAGCACCTTGTCGGCGTCGTCGGTGCCGACGGCCTTGACCGCCTTCAGGTACTGCAGCGCGGCCGAGTAGTCGCCGGCCTGCACCGACGAGGGCATGCGCTTGAACTTTTCGAAGAAGCGGCGGCTCCAGGCGCGCGTCTCGGCGTTCTGGTTCCAGTACCAGCTGTCGGTCAGGTACATGCCTTCGGTGGTCTTCAGGCCCAGCGAGTGGATGTCGTTGATGAAGACCAGCAGACCGGCGAGCTTCATCGTCTTGGTGACGCCGAACTCGTTGGCCGCCTTGATGGTGTTGATGGTGTCGCCACCGGCATTGGCCATGCCCAGGATCTGCGCCTTGCTGCTTTGCGCCTGCAGCAGGAACGACGAGAAGTCGCTCGCGGCCAGCGGGTGCTTGACGGTACCCACCACGGTGCCGCCGGCGGCTTTCACCACCGTCGACACGTCGGCCTGCAACGCGGCGCCGAAGGCGTAGTCGGCCTGCAGGAAGAACCAGCTCTTGCCGCCCGCCTTCACGACCGCGTTGCCTGTGCCCTTGGCCAGCGCCGTGGTGTCGTAGGCCCAATGCACGGTGTAGGGCGAACACTGGTCGTTCGTCAGGGCCGAGGTCGCGGCACCGACGACGAGGAAGGGCTTCTTCTTCTCAAGTGCCACCTTGGACATGGCCAGCGCGGTGCCCGAATTGGTGCCGCCGATCAGCATGTCGACACCCTGGGTGTCGAACCACTCGCGCGCCTTGGCGGCAGCCACGTCGGCCTTGTTCTGGTGCTCGGCGAACACCACCTCGACCTTCTTGCCATTGATGTTGCCGCCCATGTCGGCCACCGCCATCCGCATGGCCTCGACGCCGCCCATGCCGTCGATGTCGCCGTAGACACCCGCCATGTCGGTGATGATGCCGATCTTGATGACGTCGCCGGAGAACTGCGCATGCGCGGGGGCGCTGGCGCCGAGCATCGTGGCGCAGGCCAGGGTGCAGGCGGTGGTGAGTCGGGTCAGTTTCATGAAAGTCTCCGCAGGGGGTGGGTGGATGATGGGCGGCTCAAACGCCCAGGTATTCGTGCAGCCGCGCGGCGTTGGCCGGCAGCTCCGATTGCGTGAACTGCTGCAGCACCTGTCCGTGCTCCATCACGAAGAAACGATCGGCCAGCGGCGCGGCGAAGCGGAAGTTCTGCTCGACCATCACGATGGTGTAGCCCTGCTTGCGCAGCGCGACCACCATCTCGGCCAGCTTCTGCACGATCACCGGCGCCAGGCCTTCGGACATCTCGTCGAGCAGCAGCAGGCGCGCGCCGGTGCGCAGGATGCGCGCGACCGCCAGCATCTGCTGCTCGCCGCCCGACAGCCGCGTGCCCTGGCTGGCCGCGCGCTCTCTCAGGTTCGGGAACATCGCGTAGATCTGCTCGACGCTCATGCCGCCCTTGGCCAGTTCGGGGGGCAGCATCAGGTTCTCCTCGGCCGACAGGCTCGAGAAGATGCCGCGTTCCTCGGGGCAGTAGCCGATCCCCAGACGCGCGATGCGGTGCGTGGCCATGCCGATCACCTCGGTGCCGCGCAGGCGCACCGAGCCCTTGCGGCTGCCGGTGAGGCCCATGATCGCGCGCAGCGTGCTGGTGCGCCCGGCGCCGTTGCGTCCCAGCAGCGTGACGACCTCGCCCTCCTGCACGTCGAACGTGACGCCGTGCAGCACATGCGATTCACCGTACCAGGCGTGCAGGTCTTTGACCTCGAGCATCGGCGTCATGTCTGCCCCCTACGGCCTGCGGCCGGTCCCCCCAAGGGGGAGCGCGCGCCTACGGGCGGCCGGGCGGCGCGCATCAGTGGGCGCCCTTCAGCTCGACGTTGGCGCTGCCCATGTAGGCCTCGATCACGGCGGGGTTTTTCGAGACCACCTCGTAGGGACCTTCGGCCAAGGTCGCGCCGCGCTGCAGCACGGTGATGGTGTCGGCGATGCTCGCGACGACGCTCATGTTGTGCTCGACCATCAGCACGGTGCGGTTGGCCGAGACCTTCTTGATCAACTGGCGGATGCGGTCGACGTCTTCCAGGCCCATGCCCTGGGTCGGCTCATCGAGCAACATCAGCTCGGGCTCCATCGCCAGCGTCGTCGCGATCTCGAGCGCGCGCTTGCGGCCGTAGCTGAGTTCGACGGTCGGTGTGTCGGCATACGCGGCGAGGTCCACCTCCTGCAGCAGCGCATGCACCCGCGCATCCAGCGGCGCCAGGCTGCTCTCGGAGCGCCAGAAGTGAAACGAGGTGCCGAGCTTGCGCTGCAGCGCGACGCGCACGTTCTCCAGCACCGACAGGTGCGGGAAAACGGCCGAGATCTGGAACGAACGGATGATGCCGCGCCGCGCGATATGCGCAGGCGCCTCGCCGGTGATGTCGGTGCCGTTGAACAGGATCGTCCCGGCGGTCGGCTTCAGGAACTTCGTCAACAGGTTGAAGCAGGTCGTCTTGCCGGCGCCGTTGGGTCCGATCAGCGCGTGGATCGTGCCGCGTCGAACCTGCAGGTCGACCTTGTCGACCGCGACGAAGCCCTTGAACTCTTTGGTCAGTCCGCGGGTTTCGAGGATGGTGTCACCGCTCACTGGACCCGCCCTCCGAGACGGCGCGTCAGGCGGGCGGCAACGTCGACAACGTGGGCGCGCTGGCCCTGCTGGCCTTGCGACGGGTCGGGCTGGCGCAGCGACTTCTGCAGGCACATGCCGATGCCAGCGACGACGCCGCCCCCCGCGTCGAACACCGGTGCGCCGATGCAGTGCACGCCCTCCCGCACGCCCTCGTCGTCGACGCTGTAACCGCGCTCGCGCACCTCGGCGAGTTCGGCAAGCAGGGCATCGACCGGCGGCACATCACGGGCCGTCCTCGGCTTCGGGCCACGCGCAGCCATCAGCGCGCGCACCTCCGCTTCAGGCCGGTGCGCGAGCATGGCCTTGCCCGACGCCGCCAACGCGGCCGGCAGGCGCATGCCGAGGTTGAACGACAACCCGAGCGGGCGCGCGCCAGGGCGCGTGGCGATGTAGACCACGTCGGCACCGCTCAGGATGGCCAGCACCACCGTCTCGTCGGGCGCCGCGTCGCGGGCGGCCCACAGCGCGGCAAACTCCTGCGCCACACTGGTATCGGCGATGAAGGCGTCGGCCAGGTTCATCACGCGCGGGCCGATGTAGAAATGACCTTCGGGGCTGCGGCGCAAGTAGCCCAGGGCGAGCAGCGTCGAACACAGGCCGTGCACGCTGCTCTTGGGCAACTGCAGGCCGGCAGCCAGCCTTGCCAGCGGCATCGGATGACGCTCCTCGGCCAGGCGATCGAGCAGGCTCATCGCGCGCGTCACCGCTGGCACATGCGCCGGCGCGCCGCGCGCCCGGCGCGGCGCCGTCGCATTCGCGCGGGAAGTGCCTTCGAGCAGGGACATGGCGGGTTGCAGGGTGGCTTGAAGCGTCGCTGAATGGTTCAGCGGGCTGAATGATGTCCAGCCCGATGAACCCAACGCCGAGAGTCTAGGCGCCTTGCGCGGATCCAATGGGCCATGCCGGCGTGCTCCGCGGGAAAACGCTAAGGCGGCGAACCCTGACCACTTGGCCGAACCAACGACGCCGCGGCCGTGAACGCGGCGACAACCTCGGGCGGCGCCTGCACCAGCTCGATCAACACGCCCTCCCCGGCGAGCGGAAATTCGTCGCTCGCTTTGGGATGCACGAAGCAGATGTCGTGGCCCGCCGCACCGCGGCGGATGCCGCCCGGCGCGAAACGCAAGCCCTGTGCGCCGAGCCAGGCCACCGCAGCCGGCAGGTCGTCGACCCACAGGCCGATGTGGTTGAGTGGCGTCGCGTGCACCGCAGGTTTCTTGTCGGGGTCGAGCGGCTGCATCAGGTCGACCTCGACGGCCAGCGGCCCGCTGCCCAGCGCGCAAATGTCCTCGTCGACGTTCTCGCGCTCGCTGCGGAACTGGCCCTTGACCTCCAAGCCGAACAGGTCGACCCACAGGCCCCGCAGGCGCTGCTTGTCGGGCCCGCCGATGGCCACCTGCTGCAGACCGAGGATGCGAAACGGGCGCGCGGTCATCGGGCGAAGCTGAGGATGGGTTGGTCCACCGCCAGGCTCTCGCCCTTGCGGGCCAGCAGTTCGCCGACGACGCCGTCGGTGGCGGCGGTCAGGATGTTTTCCATCTTCATCGCCTCGATCACCGCGAGCTTTTCGCCCGCGAGCACCTTCTGCCCGGGCTGCACGCGGATGTCGGCCAGCAGGCCGGGCATCGGCGAGAGCAGGAACCTCGACAGGTCGGGCGGCGGCTTGTGCGGCATCAGTTTCAGCAACTCGGCAGCGCGCGGCAACAACGCCAGGGCCTCGATCTGCAGACCGTTGTGAGCCACGCGGATGGACAGCGGGTTCTTGGCACCCCCGCGTTCAACTTGCGCGGTGAACGGGTGGCCGTTGCAGGTGCCTTCCATGCGCAACTCGCCCGGCTGCGTGGCACTTCGCAGCACATAGCGTCGCTTGCCGATCAGGACCGTGGCGCTGTCGGCGTCGGCATCGAACTCCTCGATGTGCACGGCATGGTGCACGTGCGCGGCGCCTGGGCCGAGCACCACCACCACCAGATCGGGCAGCGACAGTGCGCCATGGCCGGGCAACTGGCCACTGATGCCGGCCGAGCGCTCGCGCGCCTTGCGGCGCACGTAGGCCGCGAGCGCGACCAGGAACAGCGGGTCGTCGTGCGGCACCTCCCTGGCCGAGAAGCCGGTGGGGTAGTGCTCGGCGATGAAGCCCGTGGTGAAGTCGCCGGCGACGAATTTCGGGTGCGCGAGCAGCGCCGACTGGAACGGGATGTTCGACGCAACGCCGCGAATCACGAAGCCATTGAGCGCCTCGCGCATCTTCTCGATCGCCTCGTTGCGGTCGCGGCCGTGCACGATCAATTTGGCGATCATCGAGTCGTAGTGCATCGGGATCTCGCCACCCTCGCCCACGCCCGTGTCCACGCGCACGCCCTCGAGCTCGGGCGGCGGCCGGAAGCTCACCAGACGGCCGGTCGAGGGCAGGAAGTTGCGCAACGGATCCTCGGCATTGATGCGGCATTCGATGGCCCACCCGTTGCGCGGAATCTGCTCCTGCGTGAAGGGCAGGCTCTCGCCCGCGGCCACGCGGATCATCAGCTCGACCAGGTCCAGGCCGGTGATGCACTCGGTGACCGGGTGCTCGACCTGCAGCCGCGTGTTCATCTCGAGAAAGTAGAAGCGCTGATCGG
>JAABTC010000056.1 GCA_011390055.1 Burkholderiales bacterium
CAGGTAATGGCTTCCTGGTAGGTCTGCACCTGCCAGACCTCGTCGTCGATCTCCACGCCGCCGTGCCCGTACTCGACGTGGAAGCCGGAAGGTGTCTGGGCGTAGAACGAGACCATGCGGTCGTTGGTGTGGCAGCCCAGCTCCATCGTGATCCGCACCGCGGCATCCCGGCAGCGGTCGAAGGTCGTGCCCACGTCGCGCAGGTTGCGCACCTGCAGCATGAAGTGGTGCATCCGCTTGGGCGCAGCCACCTGCACGATGGCCAGCGAGTGGTGGCGCGGGCCGCAGTGCAAGAAGGCCGCACGCGCAGTGCGCGACCCGCCCATGTCGAGGTCGATGTAGTCGCTGATCCGCAGGCCGAGGCCGTCGCGGTAGAAGCGCAGGCTCGCGTCGTAGTCGTCCACCGCGAGCACGATGTGGCCCAGACCGAGGTCCGAGGCCTCGAAGCCCGCGATGTCGCGCGGCGAAGTGAACGGCCGGTCGGAGGGGACCAACGGCCCGCAGCCAACCTCGGTGACGACACCGCTGGGATCGCGCATGCGGATGAATGCGGCGAGGCGCCGCTGCCGGGCCTCGGCCGCAGTGCCCCCGCTCACGGCGGCACCCTGCGCGCCCACGCGCTCGGCGATGGCGCGCAGGGCAGCTTCGTCGGGGGCAAGCCACCCGGCGTAGGCGATGTCGTCGCGCGGCCCCTGCCGCAGCACGAAGCGATGATGGTACTCATCCATGCGCAGGAACACGGTCCCATCGGGATCGCGGTCGCCGCACTCGAGGCCGAGGATTCCGGTGGCGAACGTCTCCCAGTCGGCTAGGTTGCTGACCTCGAATCCGAGAGTGCCCAGTTGTGTGACGCGTTCGTGGCTCATTTCAGTCTCCGAGGTTGAGGTGGGGCTGCATCGATTTGCGGCGGTGCCGTGCACGGAACGAATGTTCGGCTTTGCCGGTCTTCGGCGCAAGGTACATTGCCGGCGGGAAATGATCTTTTTCGGACATGATGAACGAACCCGGTCCTCTGCACAAGCCGCGCACGCCAAGGCGCCCGGTGACCCCGGTCGGGTACCAGGCGCCCGCTGACTACGCGCTGGACGTGGAGCTCTACCCCACGGCGGAACTGCAGCGCCGGGTGGGCGATGCCGACGCGCGGGGGCTGGAGCGCATCGACTTCCACTGCCTGATCTATCTCACCGAGGGGCGCTATTTGCACGTGGTCGACTTCGAGACCGAGGCGATGACGCCCGGGTCGCTGCTCTTTCTGCAACCTGGGCAGGTGCATCGCTTTGGCGACCTTTCGGGCTGCGATGGCTGGCTGCTGGTGTTCAAGGCCGAACTGCTGCCCACTCGCGCCGAGCCGCCGACGCACGCAGGTGCCGACAAGGCGGTGGACGAACTGGAACTGGCGCGGCTGGACGACCTGCCGCGCAGCCATCTGCGGCTCGCGGCCGCGACACGACGCGCGGTGACCGAGACGCTCGAACGCATGGCCGACGACGCCCGGCGCCCGGCTTCCAGGGCCTTGAACCAGCTGCTGCGCAGCCAGGTGCAGTCTCTGCTGATGCGGCTGTGGCTCGACGCTGCCGCTTCCGAGGCCGACCAGCGCATCGAGCCCGTGGTGCTGCGGCGTTACTGGCGATTCCGCGCCGCCGTCGAGCGCGACTTCATGCGCTGGCACGGGGTGGCCGCCTATGCGGATCGTCTGGGGTGCTCGCAGAAGAGCCTGACGCGCGCGGCGCTCGAGGTCACCGACCGCACTGCCAAAGCCGTGATCACCGACCGCCTGGTGCTCGAGGCCAAGCGCCTGCTGGCGCACTCGCTGCTGCCGGTGGCCGGGATCGGCGACCAGCTCGGCTTTGGCGAGGCCACCAACTTCGTGAAGTTCTATCGACGCGAGACCGGGTTGACCCCAGGCGACTTCCGCGCCGAGCAGCGGAGTCGAGGCGCCAGGATACGGAACAGCTAGCCGCCGACTTCAACGCGTGCCAGCGAACCAGCCGGTCATGAGCAACCGCTACTGGCCGGGACGTGCGACGTGAAGCGCCAAGGATTGCCGCACCACGAAACACCTCTCAGCCGACCCTGACCGGAGCCGCAAGGGTCCTGGTTGAAGTTGCCAGGCACGACTCCTCGAAGGCTTCGATGTCGGCCTGCCGGTTGAGCACGCGGCCGCTGAGCTTCAGGGACTGGGGAACGATTCCCTCGCGGCGCCAGCGCTCGAGACACTGGCCTCGCTGCGCCGCCAGCGTGCGGCCAGTTGCTTTTGGTTGAGATGAACGATGTCCATCTTGGTCTCCTTCCGAATGAGTCGGCAGGAGTCCATGAAGGCGCTGTTCGGCGGTCAAGCCAAGGCTAGTTTCGAAGGTCGGCCTACCCTGGTGGGTCGTTCAGCTCGTAGCTGGTGCTGCGGCCGCCGGCGGCAGATTTGCGCAACACGCCGCGTACCAGCAGGTCCGTGATGTCGCGCAGCGCGGTGTCCGGCGAACACTTGGCGATCGCCGCCCATTTGCTGCTGGTGAGCTTGCCCTCGAAGCCATCGAGCAGCCGGTTGACCAGCTTCACCTGTCGCTCGTTCAACGGCGTCGAAGCGGGCGCGGCCCATCGTTGCCAGAACATCGACTTGGCCAGCACGGCATCCAGCGTGTGCTGAGCCTGGTCGACGGCGCGATGCAGCGTGGCGAGGAACCACGCGAGCCAGTCGGTGACATCTAGCGATGCCTTTTGGGTGCGCTCCAGGACGTCGTAGTAGGCCTTGCGCTCCCGCTGGATCTGCGCCGACAGGCTGTAGAAGCGCTGTGGGCTGCCATCCGCACGGGCCAGGAACAGATCGCCGACGGCACGCGCGATGCGGCCGTTGCCATCATCGAATGGGTGCAGGGTGACGAACCACAGGTGCGCGAGCCCGGCCTTGATCAGTGGGGGTTCGGTAGATGCGCTGCTGGCCCAGGTCAGGAAGCGACTTGTCTCGAATTCCAGCGCGTCGGCCGGTGGCGCCTCGAAGTGCACGCGTTGACGCCCCAGCGGTCCAGAGACCACCTGCATCGGACCGGTGGCATCGTCGCGCCAGCCGCCCACGTTGATCCGGACCAGGCCCGAATAGCCGGTGGGGAACAAGGCGGCGTGCCATCCGAACAAGCGGTCCCGGGTGACCGGAGCGCTGCAGTTGGCGGTGGCGTCGAGCACCATTTCGACTACGCCCTCGACGTGACGGTCGACCGGGGCCAGGGCACCGATGTCGACGCCGAGGCGGCGGGCGATGGAGGAGCGCACAGACTCGACGTTGAGCTGTTCGCCCTCGATCTCGCTGGTCTTCACGACGTCTTCGGTCAGCGCCGACAGGCTGGCCTGATCGCGCAGAGCCATTCCGACATCGGCCAGTCGTCCCATCAATAGACCCTGGGCGCGGCTGACGTCGGCCAACGAATGGGCCAGAGCAGCCAGGTCGTAGCGCCAACTTGGCCAGTCGTCGGACTGCCAGATGTAGGTGTAATCGCCGCGAAACATGCGGAGATTATGGACTGCATTCTCCGCGCGTTCAAGTTATTCGCCGCGCATTCTGCGGCGATAGGGCGGCCTTTCGCCGCATAGGTGCCGGTGAGGACGCAGGTTCGATTCCTAAATGCGGAATCAACCTGTGGACGGTTCGGAGGTCCAGGCGCTACGTCGCGCACCTTCGCTAATCGTTTGCTGAGCCAACGGACGTTGGCCGGCCCACAACAGCGCTGCGGGTGAATCGAATTCAGCGCTGCGTTGCAAGCTTGCGCAGCGCCTGTATTTGCGGCGAAGGCCTTGTGACCTGTGGGTCGAAAGGTTGCCGCGTGCTACCAAATCGCTTGATGACGCGCCGCACGTACTCGCGCGTCTCGTCGTATGGAGGCACGCCGCGGAATTGATTCACCGCGCCTTCACCGGCGTTGTAAGCTGCGACCACAAGCACAACATCGCCCTCGAAGTAGGCCAGCAGCCACCGCAGGTAGGCCACGCCGCCACGGATGTTGTCCTGTGGGTCGAACGGCCTGTTGACGCCAAAGCGCTTTGCCGTCTGCGGAATCAGTTGCATCAGGCCCATCGCGGCCTTGGGTGACAACGCCATCTCGTTGAAGTTCGATTCAGCTTCGATGATCGCCAACACCAGTTGGGGCGAGACCTGTGCGAGCGGTGCAACCTTGCGAACCAGCGCCTCGATATGTGGCGGCGGGGTCGAATGCCGAACTGACATCGGCACCGGCGTGCTTGCCACTTTGAAGCAGGCAGGCGCGTCGGCAACGGGCCAGGTAACGGCCCTGAGCATCTTTTCGGCGTAGACATGACCCTGCAGCGACGCTGCCGTGAAGAGGTAGGCAGACCAGTCATCGTGACGCTCGCCAGGGCGGCCTTGCGCATAAAACCACGCCAACTCGTACTGCGATTCGGCGTCGCCGCGCCGCGCCAGGCGGCACAACTCAGCAATGGCCTCGGGACTCTTGCGCAGTCTGACGGAAGGATCGGTGCCAGCTGTTGTTGCGTCGCTTGGGATCGCAGTCACTGCGAGCAAGACAGACGCCAGTACGCGTGCAATCAACATCGTCATAAGAGCGCAAAGTTTAGTGCCGAGAGGTCTTTCCGTGCACAGGGCCGCACCACGCCAACCCGCGTTGCGCGTACAAGCCCGAGATCACCGCACAAGAGTTGCGCTGCCCCTCACGTTGGGCGACTTCTGAGGGAGGGCGCCATTGCTTGGCGTTACGAATTCAGTCGCAAGGGTGTTCTTTTCAGCCCCGACGCTGGGCGTTCATGCGCTGCAGAAGATCAGCTGCGGCCCCAGCGCAGCACCAGCGGATCGCGACGCCTCGCGGTGGCGATCAGGCCGGCGCGCGTGGCCGGGTGCAGGGCCGGGAAAGGGTGGCGCGGTGCCTCGCAGGCGATCACGCCGCCCTCGTGCATCAGGGCCTTGGCGGCGAGCAGGCCGGTCTGGCGGTTCTCGTAGTTGATCAGTGGCAACCAGCGCTCGTAGGCGGCCGCGGCGTCCTCGTGGCGGCCGGCGAAGTGGGCGTCGACGATGGTGCGGATGCCGTCGGGATAGCCGCCGCCGGTCATGGCCCCCGTGGCACCGGCATCGAAGTCGGGCAGCAGGGTGATGCCTTCCTCGCCGTCCCAGGGGCCCTCGATCGCCTCGCCGCCCAGGCGGATAAGTTCGCGCAGTTTGGCGGCGGCACCGGCCGTCTCGACCTTGAAGTACGCCACATGCTCGATCTCGCGCGCCATGCGGGCGAGGAAGGCCGCGCTGAGCACGGTGCCGCTGACGGGCGCGTCCTGGATCATGATGGGTATGCCCAGCCCGTCGGACAGGCGCGCGAAGAACTCGAAGGTCTGCGCCTCGGGCACGCGGATCGTTGCGCCATGGTAGGGCGGCATCACCATCACCATCGCGGCGCCGAGCCCCTGCGCGCGCCGGCTGCGCTCGACGCAGACATGGCTGCTGAAGTGCGTGGTCGTGACAATCACGGGCACACGGCCGGCCACGTGTTCGAGGATGGCGCGGGTGAGCACCTCGCGCTCGTCGTCCGAGAGCACGAACTGCTCCGAAAAATTGGCCAGGATGCACAGGCCGTCGGAGCCGGCGTCGATCATGAAGTCGATGCAGCGCTTCTGGCTGGCGAGGTCGAGTTCACCCGCATCGGTGAAGGTGGTCGGCACCACGGGGAAGACGCCGCGATAACGCGGCTGGCGGGTCGATGAGGTCATGGTGCTGTTCCGGTTCAGGACGGCGGCGTCGACGCCGCGGGAGCCGCATAGGCGAACAGGGTAGCGAAGCGGTGGTCGCGCCGTGACGGTTGCTGAACGCCGTCGGGCACATGGGCGGCGCTGAAATCTGGGCAAGGACCGAGGCACGACTCGCCTGCTCCGCAAAAGGGCGCCGCAAGCGGCGCCCTGGTGACGGGGTGGTGTGGCCTCAGAACCGTTGCCACGTTCCCGCCAGGGGCTGCTGCTCGACACCCGGACGCGACCAGTCGCACACGCCGGCCGGGAAGGCTGCCTGCAGCCGCGACCACTGCGTCGCGTTGAACGCCACGGCGTAGTCGGACGGCGCCAGCGGCTTGACCTGGCACTTCACGATGTCGGCCGCCACCGCCGCGCCCGCCACCTCGCGCGGGAAGGAGTTGGACGGGTACAAGCCTTCGCAACTGGTGGACGGGTTGCGCACCTGCGCCTGCGCGATGAAACTGCGTGCACTGTCCCGCGTGAGGCAGCCCTCTTGCAGGTCGGCGGGCTTGTTCTGCACCACCTTGTCGATCTGCGGGATGTCACGCGTGTCGCCGCGAATCGCGGTGATCCAGCGGTCCATGCTGAGCACTGCACGCTGCATCAGCGGGCTGGCGTTGCTGTACAGCCCGTACGTCATGTCTTCGACCAGCATCACCTGGTTGTCGGCACGGCCGTTGGCCTTGACCAGCCGCTCGCGCAAGCTGAACGAGTGGTAGCGCACGTGGATGTCGCCGCCCGGGGCTTCGTCGTTGTAGGCGCGGTAGTCGATGATGGGCATCGTCGCCAGGCCGCCGCCGCCATTGGCCAGGCGGCCGCTGCGGTAGGCCGCGCGGGTGGCCTGCAGGTCGGCCACCGTGCGTCCGCCGGGGGGCAGGATGTTGGCGTCGATGTCGAAGCCTCCGACGCGCTCGTTCAGCTCGAGGAACTGGTCGACCGAGATCACGCCGGCGTTCAACGACTTCAGACCGTACTGGATGCCTACGTTGTCCAGCGGCCGCCGGGCAAACCCCGTGGCCGGGTCCTTGCCGTAGCTGTTGACGGTGTGGTCGTACACGTCGCAACGCGCGCCGGTGGGGTTGGTGGCGGCGTTGTAGCGCAGCGCCACCGGCAGGGTGCCGCAGCTGGCATCGGGGTCGATGCGGCGCGCGCCGATGGCGACGTTGGGTGCCGTGTTGTAGACGCCGAAACCGGTGACCTGCCGCTTCTGCTCGGTGGTCCAGGCCATGCCGGCGCGCGTGTTGAAGTAGTTGTCGAGCAGCCACGCGTCGGTGATGAAGTTGATCGTGGCAAAGCCGACCTCGGGGAAGCTGCAGCCGGGAATGATGCCGTCGAGCAGGCCGGGGTAGTTGTCGCCGATCTGGTGCTGCGCGTAACTGCCGCCCGAACAGCCCCAGCCCTGCGTGTGCACCGGCGGGCCGTAGGCCTCGATGAAGCGTTCCTTGACCATCATCATGGTTTCGGCCGCGGTGAGATCGTTGCAGTTGTTGCCGAAGACGTTGAGTGACGACGAGGCGAGGGCGTAGCCGCTGCGCAGCATGAAGTCGTCGGTGACGCCGCCGGTGCTGGCACCCTGCCGGTACCAACCGCCGATGCAGCCGCCGCCGAAGGTGTAGACCAGCCGGCCGTTCCAATGACTCGGCGGTGCCCGCCATGACGGCGCGGGCTGCGCCAGCGGGTCGTGCAGCACGGTGGTCTGGTAGATGGCGCGGTTCACGGTGCCGGTCTCCAGGCGCACGATGTACGGCACCGTCTTGCCCAGCGTGGTGGTGGTCGTCACCAGGTTGGCCGGGTAGGCCGTGGCGCCGGCGGGCCACGCGGCGAAGGCGTTGGCGGACGTGCGGTAGAGGTAATCGACGCGCATCGGCACGTGACAGTTGGGGTCGGTGGTCGGGCCCAGGTTGCCCAGGCCGACCGGCAGGTTGAAGCTTTGCGTGGCGCAGATGTAGGGCTGCTGGTGGGGGCCACTGAACACGGGGCCTTGCACCGGGTGGTTTTTCAGCGTGGTCTCGAGCGTCGGGCGGCCCTGGCCGCGGCCATTGCTGTACACGCCCAGCAGGTTGTCGCCCACCGTCATGCCGCCGACCAGGCCGGTGATCAAGCGCAGTTCGTCGTTGCGCACGAGGCTGCCGGTGATGTCGGCACCGTTGAGCTTGACGGTCACCTGGTGCATGGGCACGTTGATCGGCACGCTGATGCGCAGCAGTGCGTCACCGGCGCTCACGGTGTCGGCACGGCCGGACAGCACCTCGACCGCGAAATCCTTGGGCGGAGGTTTGGCGTGCAGCGCGGTGGCGCAAAGGCCCAGCCCCAATGCAGCCGCCGCCGAAGCCCATGCGCCGCAGAGGGCTCTGACGTGCGTTCGATGCCACATGCTTGTCTCCTGATGTTGTTGTCGAAGGCTGCTCGGTGATGCCGCCGGGTCGAGGACCAGTGGAGCACCGACGGGGTGTGAGCGCATCGGGGTCAGACCCGACGTTGCATCGTTCGCATCCCGAAGTCCGGTCACTCCCTGCGAGTCGCCGCCTTGCGCAAAACCTACGGCGGCGCGCCGAAGACCCACTGCGCGTAACGTTCTGCGTTGTCGAACGAAGCACGGTGCGCATCGAAACCGGCGCGTTTGATCGGTATGCCCGGCGCCGTGCTGTAGACGCCGGTGATCGAGCCGTCCGGCTGCCTGAGTACCCCCCACGCCTGGCGGCCGGTGAGCGGATCGGCGTAGATCTTCCTCAAATGCCGACGCGTGGCCGACATGCGGCGGTCGAGCAACAGGTCGTCGAGCTCCCGCGGTCCGGCACGCGTTCCTGCAACACCGGCAGCGCGGTAGCTGCGCAAGGCATTCT
>JAABTC010000057.1 GCA_011390055.1 Burkholderiales bacterium
CCGACCAGCGACGCAGCGGACGCTCAGACCGACGCCACGCGCCGGTTCAAGGCCGACGATGCGGCCCAGGCGGTGCTGGCACGCACGAAGAAGCTGGCCGACGTGTCGGGTGACGACTTCGATGCGGTGTTCTACCCGGGCGGCCATGGCCCGCTGTGGGACCTGGCCGAAGATGACGACTCGATCGCCTTGATCGAGTCGATGAGCGCAGCCGGCAAGCCGGTGGCGGCCGTGTGCCACGCGCCGGGTGTGCTGCGCCGCGTGACGGCTCCGGGCGGCGTGCCGCTGGTGCAGGGCCGCAAGGTTACTGGGTTCACCAACGGCGAGGAGGACGCGGTGGAGCTGACCCAGATCGTGCCCTTCCTGGTGGAAGACATGCTCATCGCCCACGGTGCCCAGTACAGCAAGGCTGCCGATTTTCAGCCGTACGTCGTGGTCGATGGCACGCTGATCACCGGGCAGAATCCTGCATCGTCAGAACCCGCGGCTGTCGCGCTGCTGGCGTTGCTCAAGCAGGTGCGTTGAGTCGGCCAGCGTGACCCGCCTGGCCGCCGGGACAAGGCTGGCATGACAAGCAGGAGCGCGCAGCGCAGCACCTCGTGGATCGCGCGTGCCGCCGGCGCGCTCGGCATCGCTCTGCTGCTTGCAGGCTGTGCCAGCCGCGAGAGCGCCACCGAACCGCGTGGGCTTCGGCCCGCCGACGCGCGGGCGCGCATCAATGCGCTCTTGCCGACGAACCTCGCCGACCGTGCGGGTTGGGCCACAGACATCCATGTTTCCCTTTCGACCCTGCGCATCGAGGCCACGCCGGCCAACATCTGCGCGGTGGTCGGCATCATTGAGCAGGAGTCGGGGTTTCGTGCCGACCCTGCCGTGCCCGAACTGCCGGCCATCGCCTGGCAACAGATCGAGCAACGTGCGCGCGCGGCCGGCGTGCCGATGCTGGTGGTGCGCGCTGCGTTGCGCCTGCCGTCGCCCGACGGCAAGAGCTACAGCGCACGCATCGATGCGGCGAGAACCGAGCGTGAACTGAGCGAGATCTTCGACGACTTCATCGGCATGGTGCCGATGGGCCGCAGCCTGTTTGGCGGCCTGAACCCGGTGCGCACCGGCGGGCCGATGCAGGTGAGCATCGAGTTCGCCGAGCGGCATGCACAGCAACGGTCCTACCCGTATCCAGCCGACGGCGGGCTGCGGCGCGAGGTCTTCACGCGGCGCGGCGGCCTGTATTTCGGCACGGCCCACCTGCTCGATTACCGCGCAGACTACGACAAGCCGATCTACCGGTTTGCCGATTACAACGCCGGCCATCACGCCAGCCGCAATGCGGCGCTCCAGAAGGCCATCAGCGTGGCCTCGGGCATGCCGTTGGCCGCCGACGGCGACCTCGTGCGACACGACGGGGCGAAAGAGGTCGGCAGCACCGAAGCTGCGGCACGCGTGCTGGGCGAACGCCTTGGTTTGAGCCCGAGCGCCATCCGCAGCGACCTTGAGCAGGGTCAGGAGGCCGGCCTCGAGCAGACCCGTCTGCACCAGCGGGTCTTTGCACTGGCCGACAAGGTGCAAGGCAGATCGCTGCCGCGCGCGCAGGTGCCGCAGATCGAGTTGGCCGGCGCCAAGATCACCCGCAAGCTCACCACCGCGTGGTTCGCCCAGCGGGTGGATGAGCGGTACCGGCGCTGCCTGTCACGCGCGGCCGGCAAGGCGGGCTGAGTCGTCTCAGTCGGGAAAGAAACGCCGCTCTTCACAGCGCGGGTCGGGCCCGAAACTGGTGTCGTCGACCGCACCCTCGGGCGTCAGCCCCACGTGGAACTGCCGGCAGAACAGGTCGTCGAAGCTGTACGACCAGACCGTCTGGTTGCGGTAGCGCACCCCCCAGACCCGGCTCGGCAGGCCGAGTTGCCTGCGCACCTCCTCGCGCGACTGGCCGGGCGTGATGCGCGCAAAGTGTGCTTCGTCGAGCACGTTCTCCGAGCGCAACAGGCTGCCTCGCGCATCGAACTCGAGCGCGTAGGTCTGCAGACCCATCGGGTACAGAAGACGGCGGCCGCCGTCGGGCGTGCCGTGCTCGACCACGGGCTGCCCAAGGCGCTCGCGCGTCGATGCGATCGAGGCCCCGGGTTCGAGTGCGCGCAGCGCGCAGCCGGAGAAGACCAGGGTGGCGGCCGCAGCGGCCCAGGGGGCCAAGCGCCACCGCTGGGCGTGACGGGTCGCTGTCGATCCGCGGTCCGGGAGCGTCAATGTCTTCATGCCGATTCCTTCGAGAACAGGGCTGGCCGGGAACGATGGTTGCTGTCAACGGGGACGCAATCAACCGGTGCAGTCATGGACAAGCTCATTCCTTACGAAAACGCGGTGGACCTGCTCGACGCGGACCACAAGGCCGCGAAGGCGATGTTCATCGAGTACGACGCCCTGTGCGAGGACGAGGCACCCGCCGCTGCCAAGCAGGCGCTTGCCAACAGGGTCTGTCAAGCATTGACCGTGCATGCGCAGATTGAAGAGGAAATCTTCTACCCGCGCGTGCGCAAGGCCATTGGCCAGGGATTGATCGACGAGGCCCTCGACGATCACACCCAGGCCAAGCAGTTGATCGCGGAAATCCAGGCCATGAAGGCCGGCAGCGGCGAATACGACGCGCTGGTGCAGCAGTTGGCCAAGCTCGTCGACGAGCACGTGGCCGAGGAGCGTGAACAGATCTTTCTGAAGGCAGCCCAGGCCCCGCTGGACTTGCGCGGGCTGGCGGTGGAACTGTTCGAGCGCAAGCAAGCGCTGCAGCCGCCGTCGGCCAAGCCGACCCGCAAGCCCGCCGCCAAGGCCACCCAGTCGGTCAAGAAGGAGTCCGCATGAAAGCCCTCGTTTACAACGGACCGCGTGATGTGTCGATCAAGAACGTGCCCGATGCCCGCATCGAGCGCGCGACCGACGTGCTCGTGCGGATCACCTCGAGCAACATCTGCGGCTCCGACCTGCACATGTACGAAGGCCGCACCGCGATGCAGCCCGGACGCATCCTCGGCCACGAGAACCTCGGCGAGGTGATCGAGGTCGGCCCGGCGGTCGATCGCGTCAAGGTCGGCGACCGCGTCTGCCTGCCATTCAACATCGGCTGCGGCTTCTGCGAGAACTGCGAGCGCGGGCTGAGCGGGTTCTGCCTGACCTGCAACCCGGGCACCGCGGGCGCCGCCTACGGGTTCGCCGGGATGGGCCCCTACAGCGGCGGCCAGGCCGAATTGCTGCGCGTGCCCTATGGTGACTTCAACTGCCTGGTGCTGCCGCGCGATGCGGCAGAAAAGGAGAACGACTACGTGATGTTGTCGGACGTCTTCCCGACCGGCTACCACGCCACCGAGCTGGCTTGCGTGCAGCCGGGCCAGAGCGTGGTGATCTACGGCGCAGGCCCGGTGGGCCTGATGGCGGCCTGCGCTTCGATGATCAGGGGAGCGAGCCAGGTTTTCGTCGTCGACACCCACAAGGACCGACTCAAGCTGGCCGAAAAGGTCGGCGCGATCGCGATCGACGGCACCGAAGCCGACGGCGTCGAGAAGATCATGGAGTTGACCGGTGGCAAGGGTGCCGACTGCGGCTGCGAATGTGTCGGTTACCAGTGCTGCAACATGCACCGCGAGGAGGTGCCGAACCTGACGATGAACAACCTCGTCAAGACCGTCAAGGCGACTGGCAAGATCGGCGTCGTGGGCGTCTTCATCCCGGAAGACCCGGGCGCCGAAGATGTGCTGGAACGGCGTGGCCAGTTGGCGTTCGATTTCGGCCAGTTCTGGCTCAAGGGCCAGCGCATCGGCACCGGCCAAGCCAACGTCAAGGCCTACAACCGGCTGCTCAGCCGGCTCATCGAGCACGACCGCGTCCAGCCGTCATGGATCGTCTCGCACGAGCTGCCCCTCGACCAGGCGCCCGAGGCCTACGAGAATTTCGACCAACGCAAGAACGGCTGGACCAAGGTGGTGCTCAAGCCGGGGCTGTGAGCCGTTGTTGCAGCCCGATCGACTGCCCCTTCATCCGAGGTTCAAACGCGCGCCTGCCGCAACTCGATCTTGACCCGGATCACGTCGGTCTCGCGGTCGCGCTCGAAACGCAGTTTGATGTCGCGCGGCTGCACCTTGACGTACTTCGCCACCACCCCGAGCAGTTCGCGCTGCAGCGCCGGAAAGTAGTCGGGCCGGCGTGCAGCCCGCGGGCTGTGCTCGGCAGCCAGGACCCGCTGCAGGCGTTGCTTGGCGACGTGGGCCGAGCCGTTGCGGTGACCGAACAGGAAGGAAAGCAGCGACATTGCATCAGCTCCTGGCGAACAGGCGCCGGAACAGGCTGGGGCGCGCCTTTTGCGTGAAGCGCATTTCGCGGCTTTCGCCGAGGAAGCGGCGGATCACGTCCTTGTAGGCCTCGGCCACGGCACTGCCTTTCATGTGGATCGCCGGCACGCCCTGGTTCGACGCGTTCAGCACGCTTTCCGACTCCGGGATCACGCCGAGCAGCGGGATGCGCAGGATCTCCTGGATGTCGTCGATCGACAACATCTGCCCGCCGGCGACGCGGGCGGTGTTGTAGCGCGTGATCAGCAGGTGCTCCTTGATCGGCTCCACGCCGTCCTTGGCACCATCGATGGCGCGCTGGGTCTTCGAGGCCAGGATGCCCAGGATGCGGTCGGCGTCACGCACCGACGACACCTCGGGGTTGGTCACGACGATCGCCTCGTCGGCATAGTGCATGGCCAGGAGCGCGCCGGTCTCGATGCCGGCCGGCGAGTCGCAGACGATGTACTCCATGCCCATCGCAGCCAGCTCGTCGAGCACGCGTTTGACGCCTTCCTGCGTCAGGGCCTCCTTGTCACGTGTCTGCGAGGCGGCCAGCACGACCAGGTTGTCGGTGTGCTTGTCTTTGATCAGCGCCTGGGACAGGTTCACCTCGCCCTGGATCACGTTGATCAGGTCGTACACCACGCGTCGCTCGCAGCCCATGATCAGGTCGAGGTTGCGCAAGCCCACGTCGAAATCGATCACCGCCGTCTTGTGGCCACGCAGCGCCAGGCCTGAGGCGACGCTGGCGCTGGTGGTGGTCTTGCCGACGCCGCCCTTGCCGGAGGTGACGACGATGATCTTGGCCATGCAGGGGTCCTGTGATCCAGAGGGGTTTTGAGAAAGAGGTGGCTTTCAAGCGCGTTGCGACAGCGCACGCACCACCAGTTCGCCGTCCACCAGCTGCGCGACCGCAATGCGGCCCGCGACGTCGGCCGGCAGAGGTACGTCGATGGTGCGCACCACGCCCGCGATCGACAGCAGCTGTGGCTCCATCGTGGTGGCGAAGATGCGCGCTTCGGCGTTGCCGCTGGCGCCGGCCGTGGCGCGCCCGCGCAGCGGCGCATAGACATGGATGTGGCCGTCGGCACTGACTTCGGCGCCGTAGCTCACCAGGCCCAGCAGGATCAGGTCGCGGCCCTGCGCATGCACCTGCTGCCCGGAGCGCAGCGGCCGTTCGACGACCAGCGGCGGCATCTGCACTTCGCGTTCCACCACCCGCTCGACGATGAGCTCGCGCACGGTCTCGACCAGCACCGGCGGCGTGGCCGGGTTGTCGCGTGCCGGCCGGCCTTCGGGCGCCTCGACCAGCCCGGCGGCGCGGGCTGCAGCCATCTGCTCGAAGCTGCCGCCGCGTGCGGCCAGCGGCACCATGCGGTGATGGCGCAGCAGGACCAGCAGGGCGGGGAAGTCGATCGGGTCGGACAGCATGGCAACGCCGGACAAATCGATCGCCACCGGCTCGTCGTCGAAGAGGCCGGGCGCGGTCTGGGCATGCTCCTCGAGAGCAGCGGCCAAGACGTCGAGGTCGGTGGATTTCAAGACCAACGCGATCAAAGACAGCGCAGCGCTGCGCAGCTCGAGGCCGACAGGTACGATTTCGCTCGGGACTGCGGCCATGCGCATTGGACGTTTGTAAGTGGACGATTCTAGGGGCCAGCCGGACCGCCGAGCGCCCTCGAGCCAGGGGTTGCGGCCGCTTGAATGCCGGCCCCCAGGCGCCATGTGCGACCGATGCATGTCCCCTTGGTCTGGCTCCTGGCTCATCTCTACATCGGCTGGCGCCTGTTGCCCGATCTGCCCGGCTCCGCAGCGATGCTGGCGCTGGGCGCGGGGCTGCTGCTCTCCGCGGCGCTCGCGCCTGCAGCGCTGTGGGGTCGACGGGCCAGCACCCGCACGGCGGCCGACCGCTGGAGCTGGGCCGGCATGCTGGTGCTCGGCCTGTTTTCGATGCTGCTGGTGTTGACCCTGCTGCGCGATGCGTTGCTGCTGCTGAGCTGGCCCTTCGTGCAGGGCGCCTGGCGCGAGGCGAGTGCGGTCGCCGTGCCGTTGCTGGCCCTGCTCGCGGGCCTCGTCGGCTTTGCCGGCGCGCGCCGTACGGCGGCTGTGCGCGAGATCGAACTGCGCATCGACGGCCTGCCCGCGGCGCTGGCGGGCTTCACCATCGTGCAGATCAGCGACGTGCATGTCGGACCGACCGTCAAGCGGCCTTACGTGCAGGCCATCGTCGACAGGGTGAATCGCCTCGGCGCGGATGCGGTGGCCATCACCGGCGACCTGGTCGACGGCCGCGTGGCCGATCTGCTGCATGACGTCGCCCCCCTGGCCGGCCTGCGCTCGCGCCACGGCAGCTTCTTCGTCACCGGCAACCACGAGTACTACAGCGGCGCCGCGGAATGGACGGCGGCGTTGCGCAGCCTCGGCGTGCAGGTGCTGAACAACGAACACGTGGTGCTGGAACACGACAACGGCCGCCTGGTGATGGCCGGCGTGACCGACCATGGCGCGGGCCACTTCGATCCGCGCCAGGCCAGCGACCCGCAGCGCGCGATGGCGGGTGCGCCCAGCGACGCCGGTGTGCGCGTGCTGCTGGCGCACCAGCCGCGCTCGGCATCGGCTGCTGCCCAGGCCGGCTTCGACGTGCAGCTGTCCGGCCACACGCACGGCGGCCAGTTCTGGCCCTGGAACCTCTTCGTGCCGCTGCAGCAGCCGTTCACGGCCGGCTTGCACCGGCTGCATGCTTTGTGGGTCTACACCAGCCGCGGCACCGGCTACTGGGGCCCGCCGCTGCGCTTGGGTGCACCGTCGGAAATCACGCGCCTGCGGCTTGCGGCGGCGTAACGAGGGGTCGTGCTCAGTTGATGCCTGGCAACCAGGTCGCGATCTTCGGAAAGGTCAGCAGCAGGCCCACGCCGACGAGCTGCAGGACCATGAACTGGACCATGCCGGCGTAGATGTCGCGCATCTCCCACTGCGGCACCACGCCCTTGAGGAAGTAGGCGGACAGCGCCACCGGCGGGCTCAACCAGGCCGTCTGCAGCGTGACGGCCACGAGGGTGCAGAACCAGATCAGGTCGATGTTGGCGGCCTGCACGATCGGCAGCACGATCGGCACCACGATCAGCACGATCGGCACCCATTCCAGCGGCCAGCCGAGCACGAAGATCAGCGCCAGGATGACGATCAGCATCGCCATCGGCGGCAACGACAGGCTGAGCAGGCCCTGGGCCAGGAAGTCGGCGCTGCCCAGCCGCGAGAAGACCGAGCCGAACAGGTTCGATGCTGTCACGAGCAGCAGGATCATGCTGGAGATCTCGAGCGTCGCGTAGACCGCGCTGCGCAGCCTGCGCCACGACAGGCGCCCCGAACCGACGGTCAGCACGAAAGTGGCCGCGCAGCCGACCGCCCCAGCGTCGGTGGGCGTGGCGATGCCGGCCAGGATGACCCCGAGCGTCGACAGGATCACGACGATGACCGGCAACACGCCGACGGCCAGGTCGCGGATCACCGGGCCCATCGACTTGGGCCGCAATTCGACCGGGATCGCCGGCCCGAGCTTCGGGTTGTGCCAGCAACGCAGCAAGGTCCAGCCGATGAAGATGGCCGACAGCAGCAGGCCCGGCAACACGGCCGCGGCGAACAGGTCGGTGGCGGGCACGCCGACCACCGGGCCCATCACGATCAGCATCACCGAAGGCGGGATCAGGATGCCGAGTGTGCCGCCGGCGGTGATTGCGCCGGCCGACATCTTGACGTCGTAGCCGCTCTTGATCATCGACGGCCCGGCCATGACGCCGAGCAGCGTGACCGACGAGCCGACAATGCCGGTGGCTGCGGCAAAGATGGTCGCGGTGATCAGCACCGCCAAGTACAGCGATCCGTTGAGCCCGGAAAGCAGTTGCTGGATGCCGTTGAACAGCCGCTCCATGATGCCGGACTGCTCGAGCAGGAAACCCATGAAGAGGAAGAACGGGATCGCCGCCAGCACGGTGTCCTTCATCACCGAAAAGGTCTGCAACACGGCCAGGTCGAAGACCACCGGACCGAGTGCGATGAAGCCGGTGCCCAGCGCGACCGCCCCAAGCGTGAAGGCGATCGGGTAGCCGATGAAGATGACGGTGAACAGCACCGCGAGCGCGACGAGCCCGAGAACTTCGTTGCTCACA
>JAABTC010000058.1 GCA_011390055.1 Burkholderiales bacterium
CCGCTCGTCAGCAGCTTGTCCTCGATGCGCTCCAGCGCCGCGTCCACCTGCTCCACGCTGACCGGCCGCTTGCGCAGGGCCAGCAGCATCGAGGCGCGCAGTTTGCCGCGGTCGAAGTCGGCGCGGCCGCCGTCCTTCTTGACGACGGTGGGCATCGCGATCTCGGGCCGCTCGTAGGTGGTGAAGCGCTTGTCGCACTTCAGGCAGCGGCGGCGGCGCCGGATCACGTCGCCGTCGTCGGACTCCCGGGTTTCCGCGACCTGCGTTTCCTCATGGCTGCAGAAGGGGCAGCGCATGGGCTGCTAGCGATAAACGGGGAAGTCGCGCGTGAGCTGCGCCACCTTGCGCCGCACCTCGGCCAGGTTGGCCTCGTCGTGCGGCTTGTCCAGCACGTCGGCGATCAGGTGCCCGGTCTGGCGCGCTTCGGCTTCCTTGAAACCGCGCGTGGTGAAGGCCGGCGAGCCCAGGCGAATGCCGCTGGTGACCATCGGCTTCTGCGGGTCGTTGGGGATGCCGTTCTTGTTGCACGTCATGTGCGCCGTGCCGAGGATGGCTTCGGCTTCCTTGCCCGTGAGGCCCTTGGGGCGCAGGTCGACCAGCATCACGTGGCTTTCGGTGCGGCCGCTGACGATGCGCAGGCCGCGCTCGATCAGCGTTTCGGCCAGCGCGCGCGCATTCGTCACCACCTGCTGCTGGTAGACCTTGAAACTCGGCTCGAGCGCTTCCTTGAAGGCCACCGCCTTGCCGGCGATCACGTGCATCAGCGGGCCGCCCTGGATGCCGGGGAAGATGGCGCTGTTGATCTTCTTGGCAATCGCTTCATCGTTGGTCAGCACGATGCCGCCGCGCGGGCCGCGCAGGCTCTTGTGGGTGGTGGAGGTCACCACGTCGGCATGCGGCAGCGGGTTGGGGTACACGCCGGCCGCGATGAGCCCGGCGTAATGCGCCATGTCGACCATGAAGATCGCGCCGACGGCCTTGGCCACGCGGGCGAAGCGCTCGAAGTCGATGGCCAGGCTGTACGCCGAGGCGCCGGCGATGATGAGCTTGGGCCGGGCTTCGTGCGCCAGCCGCTCCATCGCGTCGTAGTCGATGGCCTCCTGGGCATCGAGCCCGTAGCTCACCACCTTGAACCACTTGCCGCTCATGTTGAGCGCCATGCCGTGCGTCAGGTGGCCGCCTTCAGCCAGGCTCATGCCCATGATGGTGTCGCCCGGCTGCAGCAGGCCGAAGAACACCGCCTGGTTGGCTTGCGAGCCCGAATTGGCCTGCACGTTGGCGAAGCCGGCGCCGAACAGCTGCTTGCAGCGGTCGATGGCCAGTTGTTCGACCACATCGACGTTCTCGCAGCCACCGTAATAGCGCTTGCCGGGGTAGCCCTCGGCGTACTTGTTCGTCAGCTGCGAGCCCTGGGCGGCCATGACTGCGGGCGAGCAGTAGTTTTCGCTGGCGATCAGCTCGATGTGGTCTTCCTGGCGCTGGTTCTCGGCCTGGATGCTGGCCCACACCTCGGGGTCGACGTGGGCAAGGGTGTGCTGATGGCGTTCGAACATGCGAGGCAGTCCTCTTCAAGCAGATGAAGGGCCGTCGCGGCGACCCGGCGGGCGGGTCGGTCGCAGGGCTGCCCAGGCGAACGGCGGGGTGTGCCGCGGCGCAGGGGTGCAGCCGTCGGACCCTGCGCTTCCCGGTGGTGTCCCACCTTGGGCGGAGGCCGCCCTATCGCCAGTTGCGCAGGCCTGCCAGTGTAGCGGCTCGCCCTCAGCGTCGCAGCAGCGCCACCTGCTCGCCGGCAGGCGCTTCGGGCGCGGCCGGGTTGGCAGCGGGTGCCGTGGCCGGGTCTGCCGCGGCGTCGAGGGTCCGCACGGCCCGGGGTGGCAACACCACGCCCGCTTGGGGCACCGTGACCGCTACATTCTTTCCGGAAGCCACCAAGCGCAGGTGCGCCTGTTCGCTCAGCACCTTGTTGGCATAGCCGCCATCGTCGGCCAGGTTCGCCGCGCCGACGTAATAGCGCAGGCCTTCGTGCAGACTGCCGGCTCGGGCAATGCAATCCTTGAGCACCTGCACACCCACGCGCAAGTTGGTCAGGGGGTCGAATGCGGCGTGGTTGCCGCCGAAGGCCTGGTACTTGTCGTCGTGGATGCGCGTCATCACCTGCATCAGGCCTTGCGCGCCGACCGAACTTTGCGCAAAGGGGTTGAAGCTCGACTCGACGGCCATGATCGCCAGGATCAAGGTCGGATCGATCTGCGCCTTCTGGCCGACATGCCAGGCTTCCTGCACCAGCCGGCTCACGGGTTCCGGCGCCACTTTGTAGCGGCGCGAGATCCACTGCGCCACAGCGCCTTGCTGGCGGGTCAGATCACGCGGGTCGGCGGCGGTCGCACGCGCCACCGCGTCGGGCTCCGCCATGGCGATCAGCACATCGCCGTTGCGTTCTGCGCGCGCCACATGGCGCTCTTGCAACCAGCCGAGGGCCAGGCGCTCGGCGTCGTGGCGGATGTCGGCCCGGCCGCTGAAAAAGATGCCCACGGTCAGCACGGCCAAGCCCACGAATGCCAGACCGTTGTGGCTCACCTCGAGCAGCCCATGGCCGACATCGCGGACGAAAACCGAAGCGGCGGTTCGAGTGGCTCGCAGGACTTGTCGCGCTTTCATACCCATCCCCTTGTACGCTTGGCAGTTGACTGCACTGCTGGAACAGCGCACCGGACCTCGGGTTAACCCTCAGGTCGGCCGTTGGGGCAAATTCTAGGAAGGTGCGTAATAACCAGTCAAGCATTTAGAACTTCAATTCAAGACGAATAAGAGCATATGATTTACCGCGATTTGCGTGACTTCTTGACGCAGCTCGAGGCTCGAAACGAGCTCGCGCGGGTTGCCGAGCCTGTTTCGGCGCGCCTCGAAATGACAGCGCTTGCTGACCGGGCGCTGCGTGCAGGCGGCCCGGCACTGCTGATTGCCCATCCAGTGGGTTACAAAATTCCTGCGCTCATCAACCTGTTCGGCACCACAAACCGGGTGGCACTCGGCATGGGGGCCGCCGACGTGCGCGAGCTCAGACAGGTCGGGCAGCTGCTCGCGAGCTTGAAAGAGCCCGAGCCGCCGCGCGGCCTGAAGGACACAGGGCGCCTGCTGTCGATGGCGAAATCGCTCTGGAACATGAAACCCAGCGTGGTGCGCAACGCCGCCTGCCAGCAGGTCGCGCTCGAGGGTGACGACGCAACGCTCGCCATGCTGCCGGTGCAGCATTGCTGGCCCGACGATGCGGGGCCGTTGATCACCTGGGGACTGACGATCACGCGGGGGCCGCAGTCGGTGCCCACGCCGCGCCGGCGCCAGAACCTGGGCATTTACCGGCAGCAGGTCATCGGCCCGCGCGAGGTGATCATGCGGTGGCTGGCGCACCGTGGCGGCGCCCTCGACTTCCGCGATTTCACGCGCGCCAACCCGGGCCGTCCGTTCCCGATCGCGGTGGCGCTGGGCGCCGACCCGGCCACCATCCTCGGCGCGGTCACGCCCGTGCCCGACAGCCTGTCCGAGTACCAGTTCGCCGGCCTGCTGCGGGGCAGCCGCACCGAACTCGTCGACAGCCGCGTCGGCGAAGCGGGCGCGCCGCTGCAGGTGCCGGCGAGCGCCGAAGTCGTGCTGGAAGGCCACATCCCCACAGCCGAACCCGGCTTCCAGGGCGAAAGCGAGTGCGGCGTCAAGACCGCCGAGCGTGGCGGCTACCTGCATGCCCTGGAGGGGCCGTTCGGCGACCACACCGGCTATTACAACGAGCAGGACTGGTTCCCGGTGTTCCGCATCGACCGCATCACGCACCGCCGCGATCCGATTTACCACTCGACCTACACCGGCAAGCCGCCCGACGAGCCCGCGATCCTCGGCGTGGCCTTGAACGAGGTCTTCGTGCCGATCCTGCAGAAGCAGTTTCCCGAGATCGTCGACTTCTACCTGCCACCCGAAGGCTGCAGCTACCGCATGGCGGTGATCTCGATCAAGAAGGCTTATCCGGGGCACGCCAAGCGCGTGATGTTCGGCCTGTGGAGCTTCCTGCGCCAGTTCATGTACACCAAGTTCATCGTCGTCACCGACGACGACATCGACATCCGCGACTGGAAGGAAGTGGTGTGGGCCATCACCACGCGCGTCGACCCGGTGCGCGACACCACGCTGGTGGAAAACACGCCGATCGACTACCTGGATTTCGCGTCGCCGCGCAGCGGGCTGGGCGGCAAGATGGGCCTGGACGCCACGAACAAGTGGCCAGCCGAGACCTCGCGCGAGTGGGGCCGCACGATCACCATGGGGCCCGAGGTGACCCGGCGCGCCGAAGCCCTGTACGACGCCGTCGTGCGCAACGCGTCGCGCTGAAGCCGCACGCAATGGGCCGGCTGCGGCCGATTGTGAAACTTGCATTGCGGGGCTGGCGTTGCCGCGCCATCATGTGCTTGCCTGTTCATTCAGGTACCCAAGTGGGCGCAGTCACTGCGCTCCAGGAGCCCGGGACATAACTCTCCCGAGCCCCGACAGGTGGCGTCAGCCACCCGCCCCTCCAAGCTCACGCAAGGAGGGGTTTCGCATTTCTGGCCCGCTCACCCTGAGGTATCGAAGGGTCACCCTGAGGGGATTCTCGACCCGTCCTGACGTATCGAAGGAAGGGCGTCAGGAGCCCATCCACCACCCGATTTTTTCGCGCAGCACTGCGCGCATGAGCGTGAAGCCTTCGCTCGACGGCAGCCATCGCAACACCGGCCTTTCGGTGCGCTTCGCCAGCCCCATCGGAGCGGCCACCACCTCCCATGGCGCGCCGCCGGCGGCGGATGCTTGCTGGAAGGCACGCAGCGCCCGGGGCATGTGCCAGCCGTGGGTCACGAGCACCAGCTGTGCCGGTGCCGCTTCGCGCAGCATCGCAACGGCATTCAGCGCGTTTTCGCGCGTGTCGCGCGAGCGCCCTTCGGTCCAGCGCAGCGGCCGGCCGAATTCCCGCGCGGCGATCTGCGCCGCAATCTCGGCTTCGCTCAGGCTCTGCCCGCTGGCATGGCCCACCCCGCCGCTGAACATCAACGGGGCCTGCAGTTGCCGGCCCAGCCACACGCCGTAGCGCAGCCGCTCCAGCGACGGGGCAGACAGGCTGGCCGCGCCGTATTCCGGGGCCAGCGCCTCGGTCCCGCCACCGAGCACCACCACGACCGCTGGGGAGGCCCGCGCGCCCGCAGTCGGCTGCAGCCGCGCCAGCTTGTCGCCCGACAACGCGGGCGGCGGCGACAGCCAGGCTTGCTGCAGCCATTCGGCCGCCCCGCTGCAGGCGCCGAGCCAGATCCCTGCGCCGGCCAGAGCCAGCAACAGCCCGCCCCGGCCCGCCCGCGCCGCGCGCAACCGCAGGCCGATCCACGCCAGCAGCAGCAGCGGCACCGGCGGCAGCAGCAATGTCGTGAGCACCGGTTTCCACGACGCCAGGCCCAGACCGACCAAGAAATCGTTCATCGCGTCATCCCCCGCCACGCTGGGTGTACAGGTCGAAATGGCGCATGAAGGCTTGCCAGGCCGGCGCGTCGACCTCCTGGGCCTCGAAGCGCACGCGCAACCGCGGGATCGACAACAGCGCGATGCGCCGAGGCGGCAAGGCGGCCCAGGACAGCGTCACCCGTCCGCAGCCCAAGGCCACGCTGGCTGCGTCGACGCCCCATGCGATGGGCCGGCCGCCGAACGCACCGGGCAGGCAGGCACGCAGGTCGGCAACGGCAAACCCCATCTCGCGCTCGAACGAGAACGCGGGACCCGAAGCGTCATCCACCGGCGATGGGCGGCCAGATCGCCAGCACGTCGCCGGCCTTGGGCACGAAGCTCAAGCGCTCCGCCGGGGGCACGTAGACGCCGTTGACGAGCACCAGGTGCACCAGCTTCTCGGGCAGGCCGAAGGGCTCGACGATCTGCGCGATCGTCGCGCTGTCGGCAACGTCGATCACGATCTGGTTGTGGCGCCGGGCCTCGGCGGGCAGGTGCTGGGTCAGGCTTGCGTACAGCTTGAAGGTGATCTGCATAAGCCCGGGATCATGCCTGCACCAGCGCCTTGTGATCCTGTGCCTGGGCTGCGGCCAGGTACGCGGGCATCAGCTGCGTCGGGTCGTCGAGCAGGCGCTGTTTCCACGGGCCCAGCTTGAGCTGGCCTTCGACGAGGCCGCGCATGGCCCCCACATGCTCGGTCCAGCCGATGCTGTTGCAACCGACCAGGCGATCGGCGCCGAACTGCAGGCTGAGGTGCCGGCCGGCCTTGCGATCGGTCAGTTCGACCTGTTCGCCGCCGGGCACGCCTTGCCAGTCGCCGAAGCTGGTGGAGATCAAGCCGAGGGTGTCGAGCACGTTGATCTGCGTCACCCCGCGCAGCTCGGCGCGCCGGCCGACCATGTTCAGTGCCGCCACGCGCGCCTGCTCGGCCGCATTGGGCTGGATCGCGCTGACGATGGTCTTGCCCGAGATCTTGTCGAAGGCCTCGGCGCAGTCGCCGGCGGCATACACGCCAGGCACGTTGGTCTGCAGGTGCTCGTCGGTCAACACACCCACCAGGCAGCGCACGCCACTGCCTTCGAGGAAGGCGATGTTGGGCCGCACACCGGTGGCGCTGATGACCAGGTCGGCTGCGAGCGTCTGGCCATTGGACAGCCGCACCGCGAGCGGCGGGCCCGCGCCGATCGCCTCGACCCGGGTGCCGGTGTGCACGCGCACGCCCTTGGCCTGGCACCAGTCCTTGATCATCCCGCCGGCCGTCGGGCCCATCATGCGCGGCACCATGCGGTCGCCCATCTCGACGACCGTGAGCTCGACACCGCGCGTGGCCAGCGCTTCCATGATGATGCAGCCGATGAAGCCGGCGCCCATCTGCAGCACGCGTGCACCCTTCGTTGCGCGTTCGGCGATGGCCCGCGCGTCGGCCAAGGTCCAGCAGGCGTGCACGCCGGGTGAGCCGATGCCGGGGATCGGCGGGCTGGCGGGGCTCGACCCGGTGGCGATCAGCAGGCGGTCGTAGCGCAGCGTGCTGCCATCGGCCAGCGTCACCGTGCGCGCTGCGCTGTCGACCGACGCCGCACGCGCGCCGCGCTTGACGACGATGCGAAGCCGCTCGAAGTGCCCCGGCGCGTGTCGCAGGTGGGTGCCTTCCTCGGCGACATTGCCGATCAGCAGGTAGGGGATCGCCATGCGCGAATACGGCGCCTCGGGCTCGTCGCCCACGATCACGATGTCGTCGGCCGGTGCGTGCTTGCGGATCGTCTCGGCAGCGATCACGCCGGCCGGGCCGGCGCCGAGGATGACGTGCTTCATGGGAGGCCTCGCGTACGACCCCCGCGCTACAAACCGAGCCGCGTGCGCGTTTCGGCCGTCAGCGTGCCATCGCCGTTCCACCCCCGTGCCGCGTAGTACTTCGGCAGCATCTCGGGCAACAGGCTCTTCAGGCCCTTCGCCGGGCCGCTCTTGGCCGGCTCGTTGAGCAGGCGCGGCGGCAGCGTGTCGTCCTTGTCGGTGAAACCGGCGCGGTTGTTGAAGTCGCGCTCGAGGTTCCAGACCCGCTCGCCGATCAGGCTCAGGTTCTCGAGCGTGAACTCGGGCCCGCAGGCTGCGGCCACCTGCGGCGCCACGTCCGCCAGGCCCCAGGCGAAGCTGGTGAAGATGCAGATGCCGGCCGAGTCGAAAGCCGCGGTCGCGTCCTGGAAGGCCTTGACGAGTTCGGGCTTGCCCTCGGCCACCAGCGGGTCGGTCTTGACCGGGATGCCGAGCACCTCGGAAGCCACCGTGTAGCCGCGCAGGTGGCAGGCGCCGCGGTTGCTGGTGGCGTAGGCCAGGCCCATGCCCTGGATGCCGCGGCCGTCGTAGGCCGGGAACTCCTGGCCCTTGACGCTCATGCTGAGCTCGGGGTGGCCGTACTTGGCGGTCAGGCGCTTGCTGCCGAGCGCGATCTCCTTGCCGAAGCCGGTGCCGTTGGCGGTCATGTCGGCGAAGTCGCACAGCGCTTTGGCCGAGCCGAACGGCGACTCGACGCCGAGTTGCTCCTTGCTCAGCACGCCCATCTCGTAGAGCTCCATCACCGCGCCGATCGTGGCGCCGAAGGTGATCGGATCCATGCCCTGCTCGTTGCAGATCGCGTTGGCGTACTGCAGTGCCTCGAGGTCGTTGACGCCGTTGGCCGCGCCCAGGGCCCAGGCGGCTTCGTACTCGAGCCCGCCAGTCGCGCCCCAGTACTGCGGCTTGTTGGCCACCGAGAAGTGCGTCGGGTCGATCTTGCTGATGCGGCCGCAGGCGATCGTGCAGCCGAAGCAGGCCTGGTTGGTGACCAGCTGTGCCTTGCCGTCGCCCTTGCGCGGTGCGGCCATGGCCTCGGCCGAGATGTCTTTCGCGCCTTCGAACTGGATGTCGCGGTGGTTGCGCGTGGGCAGCGCGCCGATCTCGTTGATCACGTTCATCAGCACCT
>JAABTC010000059.1 GCA_011390055.1 Burkholderiales bacterium
GCGTTTCCGAAAACCCAACGTGCGCAGGACTTGCTGACCAATGCTCCGGGGCCGGTGGACGAGAAGCAGTTGCGGGAGTTGCACATCCGGTTGCGCAACACGCAGGCAGGGTAGGGCCGCGTCGGCGACAGGGACGGACATGGCCAAGATCCCGGAATCCGTCCTCGTCGTCATCCACACCCCCGCCCTCGACGTCCTTCTGATCGAGCGCGCCGACAAGCCCGGCTTCTGGCAAAGTGTGACCGGCTCGAAGGACGCGCTGAACGAGCCGCTCAGCATCACCTGCCAGCGCGAGGTGGCAGAAGAAACCGGCATCTGCGTCGGCAGTGTCGAAGTGCCGGTTTCGGCGCTGCAGGACTGGAACCTTGCCAACGTCTACGAGATCTACCCGGTCTGGCGCCATCGCTACGCGCCCGGCGTGACGCACAACACCGAGCACGTGTTCGGGTTGACGGTCGCGGCCGGCACGCCCGTGCGCCTGAACCCCCGTGAACACCTGCAGTGGCTTTGGCTGCCCTGGCGCGAGGCGGCCGATCGCTGCTTTTCGCCGAGCAATGCCGAGGCCATCCTGCAACTGCCGCGTTTTGCCCCGCCCACTGCATGAAGCTCCTTCAATCCAGCTTGTTGCCGCCCCACACCGGGCTGCACGATCGCCTGCGCATCGCCACCTACAACATCCACAAGGGCGTGCGGGGTGTGGGGCCGGGGAAGCGGTTGGAGATCCACAACCTCGGCCTGGGCGTGGAGGCGCTCGACGCCGACGTGGTGTTCCTGCAGGAGGTGCGCTTGAGCCACCGGGGCGATGCGCGTCACTTCGACCGCACCTGGTTCGGCTGGCCCGAACAGGGGCAGGCCGACTTCCTCGCCCCCGAGGGCTACAGCGTGGCCTACCGCACCAACGCGGTCACGCGCCACGGTGAGCACGGCAATGCGCTGCTCTCGCGCTGGCCGATCGGCGACATCGGCCACCACGACGTCAGCGACCACCGCTTCGAGCAGCGCGGCTTGCTGCACGTGCCGGTGCAGTGGCAGGGCCGCGAGGTGCATGCGGTGGTCGCGCACCTGGGGCTGATCCACGCGAGCCGCGTGCGCCAGATCCAGCGCCTGGCCGATTTCATCGCGGCCGCGGTGCCGGCGAATGCGGCGCTGGTGGTGGCCGGTGACTTCAACGACTGGGGCGAAAAGCTCGACGGCCCGATGGCCGAGTGCGGCCTGGCGCGCGCCGTGGGCGACGACCCGCGGGCGGCACGCCGCCCGACCTTCCCGTCGCGCGTGCCGGTGTTCGCGCTCGACCGCATCTACACCCGCGTGCTCGAATGCCGCTCGACGTTCGTGCCGCGCAGCGCCTCGTGGGCCCGCATGAGCGACCATCTCCCGCTCGTCGCGGAGCTCGAATGGCCATGAGGCCCACTCTGGCGCTGCGCTGAGATGTCCGCGGACCCGCACGAAAGCGCGTGGTACGTACAGCGCGCCGCGCAGTTCAGCGGCGGCAATGAAGTGCAGTTGCTGACCGGTGGCGACGAACTCTTCCCGGCCATGCACGCGGCCATCCTGCGCGCGCACCACGACGTCTGGCTCGCCACCTACATCTTCCACGACGACGCCGCTGCCCGCACGATGGCCGACGTGCTGAACCTCGCGGCCCGGCGTGGCGTGCGCGTGCGGGTGGTCGTCGACGGCTGGGGCACGCGCTCGACGCTGCCCACGTTGCGGCGCTGGTTCGAAGGCAGCGGCGTGGCGCTGGCGGTGTTTCGGCCCATCGACCGCTGGTACGCCTGGCTGCAGCCCGGCCAGCTGCGGCGCATGCACCAGAAGGTGTTGGCAGTCGACACCGAAGAGGCCTTCGTCGGCGGCGTCAACATCATCGGCGACCGGGTCGACCTGAATCACGGCATCACCGAGGCGCCGCGCCTGGACTTCGCGGTCGGGCTGCGCGGCCCGATCGTGCAGCCGGTGGCGCAGACCGCACGCGCGATGTGGACCCGCGCGGCGTTCGGGCGCGACTGGCGCGAAGAAGTGCTGGCCCTGGCGCGCAGCGCCGAGCCGCTGGCGCGCGCGCGGGTGCTGCTGCGCCGCTTGCGCCTGCGCACGGCGCCGCTGGAGATCGATGCGCGCGACCGGCAGCCGGTGCGCGCGGCCTTCTTGGTGCGCGACAACCTGCGCCAGCGCCGCGCCATCGAGCGCAGCTACCTCGATGCGCTGGAGGGCGCCAAGGAGCGTTTCGATCTGGCCTCGCCGTACTTCTACCCGGGCACGGTGTTTCGCCGGGCGCTGAAGAACGCCGCACGGCGTGGCGTGCGCGTGCGCCTGCTGTTGCAAGGCAAGCTCGACTACCGCTTCGCCGGCCTGGCCGCCAGCGTGCTGTACGACGAACTTCTCAAGCGCGGTGTGCACATCTACGAGTACACGCCGGCCTTCCTGCATGCCAAGGTCGCCCTGGCCGATGGCGAGTGGGCCACGGTCGGCAGCTCCAACATCGATCCGCTGTCGCTGCTGCTGAACCTCGAGGCCAACGTGGTCGTCCGGGATGCCGATTTCTCGCGTGCGCTGGCCGCAGGGTTCGACCAGGCCATCGCGGTGTCGCGCGAAGTCACCACGTCACCGTTGCCGCGCGGCTGGGGGTCGGCGATGAAACGCGGCTTCGTGGCTTGGGCAGCGCACTGGTACTTGAGGTTGGCGGGGATCACCAGCAAGTATTGAGGTGGACGAGCGCCGGTTCAGGGCACACGCAGGGGGGCGGGCGGCGGCGGGCCGAAACGGTTCTCGCCCGGGTCGCCGCGCAGCATGCCGTTCTGCACCAGCGCCCAGATCCAGCCCACCAGCGGCACCAGGGCCACCAGAACCCACCAGCCGCTCTTGTCGCGGTCGTGCCAGCGCTTGACGCTGACGGCGATCGCCGGCCAGAACAGCACCAGGTTGACGAGCCCATCGGCGTAGCGCGGCGTCACCCCCACCACACGCAGCAGCACCGTCAGGTAGACCGCCATGCCCAAGGGCATCGCCACCCCCCACAGCCACCAGCTCTGGCGGCCGATGCGCCCGCGCAGGCCGAGCAACAGCTCTTTCGGGGACATGGGTTCGTCGAATCGCATAGGCGACCATCGTAGCCGCTCGGGATTGCACCGCCGCCCACAATCGGCAGGTGCAGCCAACCACGACCACGACCCCGCCCGAACAGGCCACGACGCACGCACGCCCCGCCAACGACGACCTGATCGTCGCCACGCCCGAAGGCCTGTACTGCCGCGCGGGCAACTTTCACATCGACCCGTGGCGCCCCGTGCCGGCCGCCATCATCACCCACGCCCACGCCGACCATGCCCGCGTCGGCCACGGCGCCTACCTCGCTTCGCACGACAGTGCGGGCGTGCTGCGCACCCGGCTGGGCGCCGACATCGCGCTCGAAACGCGCGGCTGGGGCGAAGTGACCATGCGCAACGGCGTGCGCGTGAGCCTGCATCCCGCCGGCCATGTGCTTGGCTCGGCCCAGGTGCGCATCGAACACGGCGGGCGGGTGTGGGTGGCGTCGGGCGACTATTTCGTCAGCGGCGCCGGCGACACCAACGCCACCTGCGCGCCTTTCGAGCCGGTGCGCTGCGACTGCTTCATCACCGAGTCGACCTTCGGCCTGCCGATCTACCGCTGGCTGCCGCAGCAAACGGTGTTCGACGACATCAACGCCTGGTGGCAGGCCAACGCCGAGGCCGGCCGCGCCAGCTTGCTGATGGGCTACAGCTTCGGCAAGGCGCAGCGCATGCTGGCAGGCCTGGACCCCGGCATCGGCCCGATCGCCGTGCACGGCGCGGTCGAGAACCTGAACACCGCCTACCGCGCGGCGGGTGTCGCATTGCCCGACACGGTGCGCCTGCCCGAGCTCGACGCCGCCGGCCTGAAGCGCGCCTTGATCGTGGCGCCGCCGTCGGTGCAAGGTTCGGCCTGGCTCAAGCGCGTGCCGAACGCGAGCGACGCCTTTGCCAGCGGCTGGATGCAGCTTCGCGGTACACGGCGAAGGCGCGGCGTCGACCGCGGCTTCGTGCTGTCGGACCACGCCGACTGGCCCGGCCTGCAGGCGGCCATCCGCGCCACGCAGGCCGAGCGCGTGATCGTCACGCACGGCTACGAAGCGACGATGGTGCGCTGGCTGCAAGACCAGGGCCTGCAGGCCGGCGCCTTCGCCACCGAGTACGGCGACGACGCGCTTGACGATGCAACGCAAGTGCCCGCCGAACCGACAGACGCAGCGCCTGCCGCGCCGCCGGCCGCCAGCACCGCCACCCCGCCCACCCGCTCGCCCTGAGGTATCGAAGGGCCGCGCCGCCCCCTTCCTTCGATACCTCAGGACGGGTCGGAAATCCACATCTGGGAGAACAGGACTCAAACTTCATCTCATGCAGGCCTTCGCCACTCTCTACGCCGCCATCGATGCCAGCACCTCGACGCAGGACAAGGTGGCCGCGATGCGCGCCTACTTCGGCCGGGCGAGTGCGCGCGACGCGGCCTGGGCGGCCTACTTCCTGGCCGGTGGCAAGCCGCGCCAGACGGTGCCGACGGCGGTGCTGCGCGCGCTGGCCTGCCGCGTGGCCGCCATCGACGACTGGCTGTTCGACGAGTGCTACCAGGCGGTGGGCGACCTGGCCGAAACCATCGCTCTGCTGCTGCCGCCCGGTGTGGCTTCGGGCGCCGCAACCGGCGCGCCTGCGCCCAACGATGATGGTGCCGACGCCGACGCCGACGCTCTCGGCCTTGCGGACTGGATCGAGGACCGCCTGCTGCCGCTGCGCGGCTTGCCGCCGGCCGAGCAGGCCGAGCGCGTGGCCGCGTACTGGAGCGTGCTCGACCTGCGCGGCCGCTTCCTCCTCAACAAGCTGATCGGCGGCGGATTCCGGGTCGGCGTGAGCAAGCTGCTGGTGCAGCGGGCGCTGGGCGAGGAGGCGGGGGTCGATGCCAAGCAGATCGCCGAGCGCATGATGGGCTACACCGACGCCAAGACCCTGCCCACGGCGGCGCGTTTCGCGGCCTTGCTGACAGGCGCGGGTGCGAACGCGGCCACGCGGGTCGATGGTGGGGCCGCCGCCCCAAGCGGCCAGCCGTACCCCTTCTTCCTGGCGCACGCGCTCGACGGCGACCCGGCCGGCTTCGATGCGCGCATCGGCCCGCCGGCCGACTGGCTGGTCGACTGGAAGTACGACGGCATTCGCGCCCAGCTCGTCAAGCGCGGCGGCCAGGTGTGGCTGTGGTCGCGCGGCGAAGAGCTGATCACCGAGCGTTTCCCGGAGGTGGTCGCGCAGACCGCGGCGCTGGCCGACGGCTGCGTGCTCGACGGCGAGCTGCTGGTCTGGCTCGACGGCCGACCGGCCCCCTTTGCCAAGCTGCAGCAGCGCATCGGCCGCAAGACGCTGAGTGCACGATTGCTGGCCGAGGTGCCGGTGGTCTTCATGGCCTACGACCTGCTCGAGTGGCAAGGCACCGACCAGCGCAGCCGCTCGCAGCAGGAACGCCGCGCGCTGCTCGAGCAGGCGGTGGCCGGCACCGCTTTGCAGCTTTCACCGCTGGTGCAAGCTGCCGACTGGCCCGCGCTGGCCGAGCTGCGCAGCAGTTCGCGCGAGCGTGGCGTCGAGGGCCTGATGCTCAAGCAGCGCAGCAGCCCCTACGGCAGCGGACGCACCAAGAGCACCGGCGTGTGGTGGAAGTGGAAGATCGAGCCGATGACGGCCGATGCGGTGCTGGTCTACGCGCAGCGCGGACACGGCCGGCGCGCCAGCGTCTACACCGATTACACCTTCGCGGTGTGGAACCGCACGCCGCGCGATGCGGCCGAGGCGCAGGCGGTGGTGGAACACATCGCGGCCGGGCGGCCGGCCGAGCCGGGTGCGCTGCAGCTGGTGACGTTCGCGAAGGCCTATTCGGGGCTCACCGACGTGGAGTTCACCGAGGTCGACCGCGTGATCCGGGCCACCACGCGGGAGAAGTTCGGCCCGGTGCGCAGCGTGGTGCCGAGCCTGGTCTTCGAGCTGGGCTTCGAGGGCCTGCAGCGGAGTCCGCGCCACAAGAGCGGCATCGCGGTGCGCTTCCCGCGCATGCTGCGCATCCGCCACGACAAGCCGCTGCACGAAGCCGACACGCTGGGGACGCTGCAGACGTTGATCGAGGCGGGACGCTGATTCCAAGTCGCGTAGAACCTGGAGACCCGGTCGGAAAAGCCGCTAAAGCCGCTTGCCGAAGCACACACTCATCGGGTCACCGATGTAGGTGCCGTAGGCCGCGATGCGACGGAAGCCGCAGCCCGAATACAGCGCGATCGCCGGGCGCTGCCGGCGTCCGGTTTCGAGCACCAGTTCGCGGTAGCCCAGGCGCTGCGCATGCGCCTCGAGCTGCGTCAGCACGGCGCGTCCCACGCCTTGTCGGCGCACCGCACGCGTGACGAACATGCGGCGCAACTCGCCGACGAAGGGCGTGTACGCGCGCAGCGCGCCGCAGCCCACGGCCTGGCCATCGCGGCAGGCCAGCAGGTAGACGTCGCGCTCGCCCAGCGGCGGGTTGTGCGGCGGCGGCGAGTCGGGCGCGAACAGCTCGGGGTAGAGCGCGCACGCTTCGAGCGCCGCCTCGGCCAGCAGACGCAGGGCCTGGGGGTGTTGCGCGTCGACGGCCTGGATGTCCAGCGTGACGGCGTTCAGCACGGCGGCCGTCAAGGCCGCCAGCCGATCATCGTGCGCACCAGGTCGTGCAGCAGTGGCGCGATCTCGGCGGCGCGCTCGGCCTGCCAGTGCCGCGGCGCGTCCTCGTCGAGGTAGCAGCGCCAGCACATCTCGAGCTGCACCGCGTGCACCTGCCAGGCCGGCCGGCCGTAGCGCCGGGTGATGAAGCCGCCCTTGAAGCGGCCGTCGGTCACGTGTTCGTAGCGCTGCTGGCCGTTCAACACTTCGCCCAAGGCCCGGCTCAGCGAGGCGGCGCAACTCTGGCCCGCGGCGGTACCCAGGTTCA
Organism: Burkholderiales bacterium; assembly: GCA_011390055.1. Lineage (GTDB taxonomy): Bacteria > Pseudomonadota > Gammaproteobacteria > Burkholderiales > Burkholderiaceae_C > CADEEN01. The sequence continues at coordinate 6,982 of JAABTC010000059.1, forward strand.
GGTGCGGCAAGCGACCTTCGAAGAGCCACGGCAGCTCCGACTTGATGCTGTGCGCATCGAACAGCACGGCATGGCCGTGCGCGGCCTGCAGGCGCGCCAGCTCGGCGCCCAGTGCGTCGTGGTACGGCTGCCAGGCGTGCGCGATGCGCTCGGCGATGTCGCTCTCGGTCGGCTCCAACCCCGGCCGGTACAGCGGCTGGCCGCTGAAGAAGCGTGTGGGCACCAGCCCGGTGTTGTTGACGCCGGGGTACATCGGCGTGTCTTCGCGCGGGCGGTTCAGGTCGATCACGTAGCGGCTGTAACGCGGCACGATCAGGCTCGCACCCATGTCGCGCACGAAGTCGTAAAGGCGGTCGAGGTGCCAGTCGGTGTCTTCGACGCCCGCGGCGCGCGGATCGAGCCGCGCGGTCAGCCCGGCGGGCAAGCCGGTGCCGGCATGCGGCACGCTCACCAGCAGCGGCGTTCGGCCCCGATGCAGCGTGTAGGCAGGCGCGTCGTCGCTGAACAACTTCGGAAGGTTCAAGGCAGGCTGCTGCCGTACAGGCACAAGGCCGAAATTTCGCGTTCGACGTCGATCGGGAAGCCGCGTCGGCCGGTACGCCGGTCGTTCAGCAGGTGGTCGAACATGCGCGTGCGCGCTTCACTGTCGGGCCAGGACTCGGCCATCGCATTGACGATGCGCGGATAGCGCTCGATCGTGACTTGCGGTCGGATGTTGGGGGGCAGGTCGCGCACCCAGTCCATGGCCATGCCCGTCAATGCGCGGTCGGTGGGCAGTTGGGTGCGGCGGGTCTTGGCCCAGTAGCCCGGCACGCCGTCGAGCACACGCTCCACCCCGACCGGCAGTTCGTCGAGCGCAGCGCGTGCCGAATCGAGCGACGCGGGCTCGAAGTCGAGCACGCCCGAGGCTGTCGGCTTGAATCGGGGCGGGGGGGGCGGTGGCATGGGAATGGCGTGGCGAGGTCGACGTATTTTCACTGGGCTGCAGCCCGCTTCAGCGGCAATGTGTCACGCCCGGCGTGGGTTTTCAAGCGCGGCCGCCTTGCGCAGGACCTCGTGGGGTTCGAATGGGCACGTTTTGCGCGCCCCACTGTGGCGCTGGCGGCGCACCCCACAATCGGCCGATGCCCCTCGCCGCCCTCCTGCTGGTGTTGGCCGCGGCGCTGCTGCACGCGGTGTGGAACATCGCTGCCAAGCATGCCGGCGGCAACCACCACTTCGCCTTGCTCAGCGTGCTCATCACCTGTGCTCTGTGGGCGCCGGCAGCGGTGTGGTTCGGCGTGGGCGAAGCTGGCGCGTGGGGCCCGCGCGAGTGGTTCGTGCTGGCCGCCAGCGCAGCGGTGCATTCGCTGTACTTCACGGTCCTGTTGACGGGCTACCGCAAGGCTGACCTGACCGTGGTCTA
>JAABTC010000006.1 GCA_011390055.1 Burkholderiales bacterium
GTCGGCGACCTGCGCGTGGTCAATGGGGCGCGCGGGCGCGTCGCGATCTTCCAGCTCGACGACGGCAGCCAGAGCATCGAAGCGGTGGTCAACGAGGACCTGCTGAATGCGAACCGTGAACGCCTGCGCGAGGACGAACTCGTGATCGTGCAGGGCAAGGTGCAGACCGACCGCTTTGCCGGTGGCCTGCGGCTGAACATCAACCAGGTGTGGGACCTCGCCGGTGCGCGGGCGCGCTTCGGCAAGTACCTGGCGGTGGCCGTGAACGGCAAGGCGCCGCCGGTGGCCGAGGTGTTGCGCACCTGGCCGGCGCGCAAGGTGGCCACCGAGACGGGCGAGGCGCAGCAGGGCCTGGCGATCCGCCTGCGCCTGCAACGGCAGGCGGTCGAGGCCGAACTCGATCTGGGCGACGCGGCGCGTTTCTGGCCCAGCGACGAAGCCCTGGCGCGCTGGAAGAGCCTGGCCCACGAAGGGCGTGCCACGGTCGTCTACGAGTAGACCCGGGCTGCGCTGCACGGCCCAGGCGCCGGCGCAGAGTGCGAAATGCCGCCGATTTGGCGTGGTTTTGGCGCCTTCGTCGGCTGACCCGCTGGCCGGCTTTGCCTAGACTGGCGCGCGATGCATGCTGCGCACGAACCCGCCACGACCGGCCTGGTGCTGACCGGCGGCGGCGCGCGTGCGGCCTACCAGGTCGGTGTGCTCAAGGCGATCGCGCGCATCCGGCGCGAGGTCGGGGCGCCGCGGCACAACCCTTTCGGCGTGATCGCCGGCACCTCGGCTGGCGCCATCAATGCCGCCGCGATCGCCTGCCACGCCGACCGCTTCGACCTGGCGGTGGCCGGCGTCGTGCACACCTGGCGTCACTTCAGCGCCGACCAGGTGTACCGGGCCGATGCGTTCGGCGTGGTGCGCAGCGGCGCACGTTGGCTGACCATGCTGACGATGGGCTGGGCCATCGCGCGCTGGCGCAAGGCCAAGCCGCGTTCGCTGCTCGACAACAGCCCGCTGGCCGAGCTGTTGCAGCGCGTCGTGCACTTCGACCGCTTGCCCGAGATGCTGGCCGGCGGCCACCTGCAGGCGCTCGCGATCACCGGCTCGTCGTACAGCAGCGGCGACCATGTCACGTTCTGCCAGACGCGCCGGCCCTTCGAGCCCTGGCTGCGAACGCAGCGCATCGCCGTGCCCAGCCGGCTCGGCCATGCACACCTGATGGCCTCGTCGGCCATTCCCTTCGTGTTCCCGGCGGTCAAGGTCGAGATGCAGGGGGCCGACGAATGGTTCGGCGACGGCTCGATGCGCCAGTCGGCGCCGATCTCGCCGGCGGTGCACCTCGGTGCCGAGCGCATCCTCGTGGTCGGCGCCGGCCGCATGCACGAGCCACCGCGGCAACGGCACGGCGCGGATGCCGAGGATGCCGAGTACCCGAGCCTGGCGCGCATCGCCGGGCACACGCTGTCGAACATCTTCCTCGACGCGCTGGCCGTCGACGTCGAACGCGCGCAACGCATCAACCGCACGCTCGCGCTGCTGGACGCGGCGTCGCTGGCGCGCTCGAAGCTGAAGCCGCTCGACCTCTTGGTGATCGCTCCGAGCCAGCGCCTGGACAGCATCGCCGCGCGCCACCTGCACAGCCTGCCCACGCCGGTGCGCACGCTGCTGCGCGGCGTCGGCGTGGAGTCCGACCTGGGCCATGCCAAGGGCGGCGCAGCGCTGGCCAGCTACCTGCTGTTCGAGGCGCCTTACACGCGCGAACTGATCGAACTCGGCGCTGCCGACACGCTGGCGCGGCGCGACGAGGTGATCGCCTTCTTCGGCTGGCCCAGACAGACCGTGCCGCGCGAGAGCCGCGACGCCTGGCCCGTCACGCAAGCGGGCGAGTTGGAGTGTCCGACCGACCTGATGCCGCTTTGAGGCCCGAGCGCCCTGCAGGGCGAAGTTTTCCGACGATCAGGGATCGATCGTGGACGCCCGAGGTGCCAGGCGGCGCCAGGCGTCCAGCACTTGCAGCGGCTGCAAGGTGTCCACGCGTGCACCGGGCGTCGGCAATTCGGGGCCGAGCGCCTGCACGCTGCTGTGCGGCGCGCGGGGTCTCCAGCGGGCCCAGCCGAAGCCGCCGTAGAGCACCACCAGCGGGCAGTCCATCGCCGCGGCCACGTGCGCCGGCCCGGTGTCGACCGAGACCATGCTGTGCGCGCGCGCGGTGAGCGCCACCAGGCGCGGCAACGTGAACTGGCGCCGGGCCAGGTTCAGCACCCGCCCGCCCTGCGCCGGCGGCCCCGCCGCGTCGACGACCTGTTGCGCCAGGGCCGCTTCGCGCTCCGAGCCACAGACCAGCACGGCCGCGCCAGGCACACCCGCCAGCATGCCGCGGATCACCTCGCCCCAGCGCTCGGCCGGCCAATGCTTGTCATGTTGCGCCGTGGCCAGGCGGCCGCGGCGGTGGGTCTTCTTGTGGCCCGGCTGCACCAGCAACAGCGGCCGGCCCCCCAGTCCGTGCTGCTGCAACCACGCCTCGGCGTCGCGTTGCCAGGCCTCGGGCACCTGCAGCCGCGGCTGCGCGCGGGTGGCGAGGGGGCCGTGCGGGCCTGGCAGTTCAGGAGGGTCGAGCGCAGCGATCTGCAGCCACCAGTCGGCCCAGTGGATCGGCTGCGGTGGATGGTGGTCCCAGGCGCGCACGATGCGGCCGGCCGGAATGGCCGCGCGCTCGAGCAAGCGCGCTGCGTAGCGGTCGGGATCGCAGAGGTAGACCGGGCCCCGGTGGGCCGAGAGCCAGCGCCGGGCCGACCATTGCGAGGGCGTCAACCAATACGGCGCGCGCCGGCTCGTCACCAGCCGCAGTTCGCCGACCGCCGGGTCGTGGCCCAGCAGCACCGGCGTCCAGGCGCCCGAAGACAGCAGGTGCACCGGGCGGCCGTGTCGTTCACGCAGCGCCGCCAGCAGCACCGTGAGCAAGACCACGTCGCCGAGTGCGGCAAAGCGGACCACCAGCGGCGCATCGGGGTCGCCGGTGTGCGGCGAATGCCAGTCGTCTGCGCGGTTCATCGCGCCGTCGGGGTGTCGCCCGGGGCCTTGCCGAACGCGACCACCAGGTTCGGCGACATCGCCCTGCCGTTCTGCCGGTAGGCGAACGCGACCGTGCGCTCGAGCACCCATTGCAGCCATTCGCGCAACACGCGCTTCGGATTGCGGGCGGTCACGTACCAGGGCGCCTCGCCGACATGGGTCACGCGCAGGTCGCTCGAGGCCGCGATCTGCTGGAACTTCGACAGGCCGAGCGTGCAGACGTGGGTCAGGTCACCATGCTGGAACACGCGGCCGAAGGGCGACTCGCCGTTCGGTACCCGGCACAGCAGCGCGCCGCCGGGTTGCAGGCGCGCCGCCAGGCTGCGAAACAGCGGCACCAGCGTCTCCTGGGGCAGGTGTTCGAACACGTCGAACGCCACGATCACGTCGAACCGCAGCCCGGAATCGAACTCGTCGATCGAAGCCCGGCTGTCGAAGCCGGCCGCGCTGGCGCGGCGCCGCAGTTCCTCCTGGATTTCGGTACCGACGACCTCGATGCCGCGTGAGCGCGCGTAACCCATGAAGGCACCGTTGCCGAAGCCGATCTCGAGTGCACGCGTGATCGGGGCCGGGTGGCAGCGTGCCAGATGCCAGCCGAAGTAGCGCTTCTTGCCACGCGAGTACTGACCGAAGGCTTCGCTGCCCCACGCCTTCCAGTGGGCGTAACCGCCCATCACCTCGTCGTTGTCGGGGGTCATCGGCGTTCCGTGGGCGCCGCGGCACCCTGCAAGAGCTGCGCGTACAGCGCGATGTGCGCCTGCACGCAGTGCTGCCACGAAAAGCCGCGGGCGTGGCCCGCGATGGCGGCCGCGCGACCCGGCAGGGCGTCGGCGGCCAGGCCAGCCTCGACGGTCGCGCGCATCGAGGCGCCTTCGAAGTTCTCAAAGTAATGTGCGGCCGTGCCGCCGACCTCGGGCAGCGAGGTCAAGCGCGACAGGAACACCGGTTTGCCGAAGTGCATCGCCTCGATCGGCGGCAGGCCGAACCCCTCGGCCAGCGACGGGAACAGGAAGCCGCGGCAGTGGGCGTACAACCAGGCCTTCTGCCCTTCGTCGAGGTCGAGATGCAGGCTGACGTTGTGCAGCGATCGTTCGGCCACCAGGGCCCTCACCGTACGCGTGTAGGGGCTGCTGGCCCCGGCCAGCACCAGCCGCTGCTCGGGCCACGCCGCGGCCAGCGCCAGCAGCGCGACGATGTTCTTCGACGGGGCCATGCGGCTCACGTGCAACAGGAACGGCACCTCGTCGACGCCGGGCACGGGCCGTTGCTCGACCGAGGTCAGGTCGGCGACGCCGTTGTGGATCACGCTGACCGGTGTGGCCAGCGGTCTCAACTCGCGCGCGATGTCGCCGGCGACATGCCGGGTGATCGCGATGACGGCGTCGCGGGCGGCCAGCCTTGCGCGCAGGCGGGCGCGGTAGCGCGCCGCCTTGGCGACCGACTTGCTGTGCAGGAAGTTGAGGTCGTGCACGGTCTCGATGTGCCGGGCGGTGAGCCAGGGTGCGCGCAGCCGAATGTGCTGGTGCAACGTGTGCCACAGCGCGAAGCGCGTGCGGCGCAGGTGCAGCAGCCGCTGCGTGGTGTGCGTGCCCAGGTAGCCGACGTCGGGTCCGAACACGCCATGCCAGCGGCGTGGCAGATGGAAGTGCAGGCGCCAGTGATGTTCGCGCGCCAGGCGGGGCGCCTCGCACGCCAACCCCAACCCAAGCTGGCGCGAAAACTCGCCCAAGCCGTCGTGCCAGTGCCGCAGCGCGCCCAGGCTGAGGCCGATGTGCAGGGTGGGCGTCATCGCGCGCCCCGCGCGGCCCCGAGCAGTTGTTCGACGCAGGCCATTGCCTCGTCGACCTGCGGCCACGCCGGCCAACGCCGAAGCACGTGCACCTGCGGCCCCCAGGGCGCCCACTGCTCGGGTTTGGTGGGCCCGAGCACCGACAGCACCGGCACGCCGACGGCGGCCGCGAGATGCGCCGGGCCGGTGTCGTTGCTGATCACCAGCGCGGCGCGGCGCAACAGTGCGCCGTAGACACCCAATTCGACCCCGGCCAGCATCCTCACGCCGGGGTGGTCGCGCCGGACGATCTCGTCTTCACCCGGGCCGGGGCAGGCGATCACCGCACCGCCACGCGCGAGCAGTGCGCGCGTGAACGGGGCAAACGCCGGCCAGGTCTTGTCCTGTTTCTCGAACTGTCCGCCGGCGAAAGGGCAGACGACGACGAAACCTGGCGCCAGGCCGTGCTCGGCCAGCAGCGCGTCGGCCTGGGCCTGGTCGGCGGCGGACGTCTTCAGCGCGATGCACTCGGGCGGTGCCGCCCGTGCGATGCCGAGAAAGCGGCAGGCCAGCTCCCAGTAGCTGATGAGCGCATGCCCCCCGTAGGTGATGGGTTCGGCACGCGCCAGCAGCACGCCGCGCGCTTCCTGCGCATAGCCGACCGCGCGCAGCCCGGCCAGCCGCATTTCGAGCGCACCCGAGAACGAGGTCGGCAACACCAGCGCGTTGTCGCGGCCGGCGAACCCAGGGTCGTTGACCAGGGCGTCCTGCTTGCAACGGCTCAGTTGCGCCACGCGTTCGCGCAGGGTGCCCGGGCGGACATGCACGGGCCAGCCTTCGCCCGCCAGCAGCGCCGGGGCCCAGCGTTTGCCCACGAGCTGCAACTGGTAGCCGTGAGCCTGCAGCAAATGCAGTGCCGGGATGCCGAGGATCACGTCGCCGACCCAGTTGCGCAGGCGAACGATCAGCGGGCGTGGCGGCATGCGTGGCAGGGGCGCTGTAGCGATTTGGGCCGAGGATCCAGCGCCGATAATCGGCGCTTTGCATTCTGCCATCCGAACATGAGCACCCCCCTGCCCAGCGCGGCCGAGCTGATCGCCCTGCACGACAGCCTGCTGCTGACCGCCGGTTGGCCGGCAGACGAGCCGGCACCGCGCGACGAAGGGCTGTGGCGCTGGATCCAGGCCAACCATCGCTTCAACGCCTGTCTGTGGGCCGAAGAAGACCTGGCGCGTCGCACCACCGTGGCCGCCCGGGAAATCGCAGCGAACAAGCGCGCCATCGACGGCCACAACCAGGCCCGCAACGATGCGACCGAGCGCGTCGACGAGATCCTCTTGACCGCGCTCGGCTTGGTGGATGTCGCGTCCGCGCGCAGCGACGCACCGCGCTCGACCGTGGCCGCCGGTGCACGGTTGAACAGCGAGACCGCTGGCTCGATCATCGACCGCATGTCGATCATGGCGCTCAAGGTGCATGCGATGGGCGCGCAGACGCGGCGCGGCGACGTCGACGAAGCCCACCGCGAAGCCAGCCGGGTCAAGCTCGCGCGGCTGGTGCAGCAACGCGACGATCTGGGCGCCTGCCTGGATGCGTTGCTGGCCGACGCGCAAGCCGGTCGCGCGTACTTCAAGGTCTACCGCCAGTTCAAGATGTACAACGACGCGCGCTTCAACCCGGCGCTGGTGGCCGAAGCGCGGGCGCGCGGCTAGGTGCGCATCCTGATCGTCAAGACGTCGTCGATGGGCGACGTCGTGCATGCCTTGCCCGCCGTCAGCGACATCCTGCAAGCGCGGCCGGGAACGGTGATCGACTGGCTGGTGGAGGCGCCTTTCGCGGCCATCCCCGAGCTGCATCCCGGTGTGAGCCGGGTGTTGCCGCTGGCTTGGCGCAAGTGGCGGCAACGTCTTTGGCAGCTGCAGACGCGGCAAGCGATCGGCGCGCTGCGCAGCGAGCTCCAGCGTGCGCGTTACGACCTCGTGCTGGACCTGCAGGGCCTGGTGAAGAGCGCGCTGTGGGGCGCGCAGGCGGCCGGGCCTCTGGTGGGCTACGACCGCGCGAGTGCGCGCGAGCCGCTGGCCACGCTGTTCTACCGCCGCCGTGCCGCGGTGTCCAAATCGCTGCAGGCGGTCGAACGCAACCGCCGGCTCGCCGCTGCACACGTCGGTTATGCCATGCCGCAGCGTGCGCCGGACTTCGGCGTGCGCGCGCCGGCGGGCAGCTGGTTGCCCGGTGCGCCGAGCGCGGCGCTGATCCCGTGTGCGAGCCGGGTGGAAAAACTGTGGCCCGAGTCGAGCTGGATCGCGGTCGGCCAACGCCTGCGTGCCGCCGGGCTGACACCGGTGCTGGTCTGGGGCAGCGACGACGAGCGTGCGCGTGCCAAGCGCATCGCCGCCGCGTGCGATGGCGTCGTACCGCCCTTCCTGAGCGTGGCCGACATGGCCGCCGTGCTCGGCCGGGCGCGCCAGATCGTCGGCCTGGACACCGGCTTCTCGCACCTGGCCGCAGCGTTCGGCCAGCCCACGATCGGCATCTATTGCGACCACGAACCGGGCCTGGCCGGCATCACCGGTCCGGGGCCGGTGGCCAGCCTGGGCGGCAAGGCCCAGGTGCCGTCGGTGGCCGCGGTGCTGGCGCAGCTCGAACGCCATCTGCAAAGCGGCTGACGCTGCCTCCGCAGCGCGGCCTGTGCAAGCCGCGCATGACGGCTCATTGCTCTTCGATCGACCGCGGCGGGAAGCTGTCCCAGCTCAGGCAGCCGGGACACTGCCAGAAGTAGCGCTGGGCCTCGAAGCCGCAGGCGGCGCAGCGGTAGCGTTGCAACGGCTTGCTGGCCCGATCGACGGCGGCCACCGCCTCGGCCGGCACGTCGGCAACCTCACGCAGCACCGACGCTGCGGCCGACAAGGTGGGATGGGCCGCAAGGTGCGCAGCACGACGTTGGTGGCGGCGCGCCGGGTCGGCGTCGAGCCGGTCGATCGCCAGCAGGAGGGCCAGCGAGGGCTCGTCGGCATAGGCCGCCTGCAACACGGCCAGTGCCTCGCGCTCCTGGCCGAGCGCGGCTGCGCTGGCCGCATAGTCGGCCGCCACCAGCGTGAAGGCGAGCGGATGGCGCTGGCGCAGTTGCGTCCAGGCTTCGAGCGCCAGCGCATGTTCGCCGCGCCGCGCGTGGCGCTGGCCGGCCTGCGCCCAGGGCCGCGGCGATGACGGTGCGGTGGCTTGCGCCTGCGCCAGTGCAGCCACCGCGGCGGCTGCGTCGCCGCGCTCTTCGGCCTCCTGCGCCAGCTCGCACCAGTGGTGGGCCACGCGCGAGGCGAACGAACCGGTGCCGGCGGCTTCGAGCCGGGCCGCGTCCTCGCTGGCAGCACGCCAGTCGCGCGAGCGTTCATGCAGTTGCAGCAGGGCCAGGCGCGCTTCGATGTCGAACCGGGTGCCTTCGAGCACCCGGTAGCCGGCTTCGGCCCGGTCGAGCAGACCGGCCTTGAGGTAGTCCTGCGCCAGCGCATGCTGGGCCCGTTCGCGCTCGGTGCTGGAAAGGTCGCCGCGTTGCGTCAGGTGCTGGTGCACGCGCACGGCGCGCTCGAATTCACCGCGGCGCCGAAACAGGTTGCCGAGTGCGAAATGCAGCTCGGTCGTGTCGGGGTCGAGCTGCACCGCTTCGATGAAAGCATCGATGGCCTTGTCCTGCTGTTCGTTGAGCAGCAGGTTGAGCCCCTTGTAGTAGGCTTTGGGCGCAGCGTTCTGTTCGCCGCGCCATTGGCGCAGGTCGAAGCGCGAACCCAGCCAGCCGACCGCGAACGCCAGCGGCAGCGCCAGCAGCAGCCACTGCAGATCGAAGGCCATCAGAGGCCTTCGCGCGGCGGCACAGCCGCTTCCGCGCCGAAGGCCGACGGGACCAGGGTCGAAGGCGCGCTGGGCTGCATGGGCGGCGGCGCGGCCAGCTTGGCCACGCGGCGTTGGCGCCACCAGCTCGGCACCATCGCCAGCACGCCGATCGTGCAGCCGGCTGCGAAGGCGGCGAGCACGACGATCACCATCGGCGCATGCCACTCGAAGCCGAAGAACCAGCGCACGGCCACGGCCTGCTGGTTGTTCAACGCGAACGCGAACAGCGCGAAGAAGATGAAGGCTCGGACGAGCCAGGCAAGAGCACGCATCGGCGGCCGATTCTACGGGCGCTGCGGCGCTGCAGAACGCAGCCATTCAGATGCAAAACGCGCCCCGCAGGGCGCGCATCGCACGCGGCGCGAGGTTCAGGGGCGGGGGCCCGTGCTCCCGGTTTCGGCGCTGTCGAGCACCGGCACGTTGGCGTCGACCGCCTCGCGCAGGGCCTTGCCCGGCTTGAAGTGCGGCACCAGCTTTTCAGGGATCGTGACCTGCTCGCCACTGCGCGGGTTGCGGCCCACGCGGGGCGGACGCCGGTTGATCGAGAAGCTGCCGAAGCCCCGGATCTCGATGCGGTGCCCGCGCGAGAGCGCGTCGGACATCGCATCGAGCATCGTCTTCACCGCGAACTCGGTGTCGCGGTGGGTGAGCTGGCCGAAACGTTCGGCCAGCGCAGCCACGAGGTCGGAGCGGGTCATGGCAGGACCGCGCGCAGGATCAGCCGTTGTCCTTCGACGTGTCCATCTTGGCGCGCAGCAGCGCACCCAGGCTGGTGGTGCCGGCGTTCTCGCGCTCGCTCGTCTGCGACAGGCGCTGCATCTGCTCCTGCTGGTCAGCGCTGTCCTTGGCCTTGACCGACAACTGGATCGAACGCGTCTTGCGGTCGACGTTGACGATCATGGCTTCGACTTCGTCGCCTTCCTTCAGCACGTTGCGCGCGTCTTCGACACGGTCGCGGCTGATTTCCGAAGCCCGCAGGTAGCCGGTGACGTCGTCGCTCAGCTGGATCTCGGCGCCGCGTGCATCGACCGTCTTGACCTTGCCGGTGACGAGTGCGCCGCGGTCGTTCAGCGTGGTGTAGGTGGCGAAGGGGTCGCCATCGAGCTGCTTGATGCCCAGGCTGATGCGCTCGCGCTCCACGTCCACGGCCAGCACGATGGCGTCGACTTCCTGGCCCTTCTTGTAGTTGCGCACCGCGGCCTCGCCTGGCTCGTGCCAGGACAGGTCGGACAGGTGCACCAGACCGTCGATGCCGGCCGACAGGCCGACGAAGACGCCGAAGTCGGTGATCGACTTGACGGGGCCCTTGACCTTGTCGCCGCGCTTGACGGTGGCGCTGAACTCTTCCCAGGGGTTGGCCTTGCACTGCTTCATGCCCAGGCTGATGCGGCGCTTGTCTTCGTCGATCTCGAGCACCATGACCTCGACTTCGTCGCCGAGCGACACCACCTTGGCGGGCGAGACGTTCTTGTTGGTCCAGTCCATCTCGGAAACGTGCACCAGGCCTTCGATGCCCGGCTCGATCTCGACGAACGCGCCGTAGTCGGCGATGTTGGTGACCTTGCCGAACAGGCGCGTGCTCTGCGGGTAGCGGCGCGACACGCCGTGCCACGGGTCGTCGCCCAACTGCTTGATGCCCAGCGAGACGCGGTTCTTCTCGGCGTCGAACTTCAGCACCTTGGCGCTGAGTTCCTGGCCGACCGTCACCACTTCGCTCGGGTGACGCACGCGGCGCCAGGCCATGTCGGTGATGTGCAGCAGGCCGTCGATGCCGCCCAGGTCGACGAAGGCGCCGTACTCGGTGATGTTCTTGACCACGCCGTGGACGATGGCACCTTCGTGCAGCGTTTCCATCAGCTTGGCGCGTTCTTCGCCCATCGAAGCCTCGACCACGGCGCGGCGCGACAACACGACGTTGTTGCGCTTGCGGTCGAGCTTGATGACCTTGAACTCCATCGTCTTGCCCTCGTAGGGGCTCATGTCCTTGACCGGGCGCGTGTCGAGCAGCGAGCCGGGCAGGAAGGCGCGGATGCCGTTGACCAGCACCGTGAGGCCGCCCTTGACCTTGCCGTTGACGGTGCCGACGACGAATTCACCGGAGTCGAGCGAGTTCTCGAGCGACAGCCACGAGGCCAGGCGCTTGGCCTTGTCACGCGACAGGATCGTGTCGCCGTAGCCGTTTTCCAGCGCGTCGATGGCCACCGAGACGAAGTCGCCGACGACGACCTCGAGCTCGCCCTGGTCGTTCTTGAATTCCTCGATCGGGACGTAGGCCTCGCTCTTGAGGCCGGCATTCACCACCACGAAGCTGTGCTCGACGCGAACCACTTCGGCCGAGATGACTTCGCCTGCGCGCATGTCGCGCTTTTGCAGGCTGGCTTCGAACATGGCCGCGAACGAATCGGCGGCCGGGGCGGTGGCGGTTTGGGTTTGGGACATGAAGTGTGTGTTTCCTGGCGCCGGCGAAACAGGGGAGGGTGTGCCGGCAGTCGTGCCACGGGGCGTGGCGGTTGGGTTGCGATCTGCCGCGCCGGAGAGACGCGGCGGCGAATTGCGAACGCCGAACCTGGGAGAAGGATGACTCAGGCTTCGGTGAACGGCCTGCGTCGTTCCCAGGCATCCAGCACCCACGCAACCGATTGCTCGATGGTGACTGCGGAGTTGTCCAGCAACAACGCGTCTTCGGCTGGCTTCAAGGGGGCGACCGGGCGAGAACTGTCGCGCAGGTCACGCGACTCGAGGTCGGCGCGAAGACTGTCGATGTTAGCCGAAAGGCCCTTGGACATCAATTGCCGGTGCCGGCGCAGGGCACGCTGGCCGGCAGTCGCGGTCAGGTAGATCTTCAGCGCAGCATCCGGGAACACCACGCTGCCCATGTCGCGGCCGTCGGCCACCAAGCCCGGCAGGCCGCGGAAGGAAAGCTGCAGCGCATGCAGCGCCTGGCGCACGGCGGGCAGGGCGGCCACGCGCGACGCCGCCAGGCCCACGGCCTCCTCGCGCAGGGCTTCGCTCACCTCCTCGTCGCCGAGCCAGATCTGGCCGCCGGCGAAACGCAACGGCAGCGCCGCGGCCCGCGCGGCGATCGCTGCGGCCGCTTCGGCGTCCGGCGCGCCCTGCCCGGGCAGCAGACCGGCCCGCAAGGCCGTCAGCGCGGCCACGCGGTAGATCGAGCCCGAGTCGAGCAGTCGGTAACCCAGTCGCTCGGCCACGGCCGCCGCCAGGGTGCCTTTGCCGGAGGCGGTGGGTCCGTCGATCGTGATCACCGGAATCTGGTGCGGATCGGCTTGCGCGAGGGCGAACAACGCTTCGAAATAATCTGGGTAGGTCTTGCCCACGCAAGCCGGGTCTTCAATGCGCACCGGCTGGCCACCGAAGCTCGCGAGCGAGGCGCACATCGCCATGCGGTGATCGTCGTAGGTGTGCATCACTGCGGGGCGCCAGCCGTCGCTCTGTGCAGGCGGAACGATGCGCAACGAGTCCGGCGCCTCGTCGACCCTCGCGCCGAGCTTGCGGAGTTCGATGGCCATCGCGCTCAGCCGGTCGGTTTCCTTCACGCGCCAGCTCGCGATGTTGCGCAGCGTCGAAGGCCCGTCGGCGTAGAGCGCCATCACCGCCAGGGTCATGGCGGCGTCCGGGATGGCATTGCAGTCGAGGTCGATGGCCTTCAGCGGCCATGCGCCGCGCTGCACCTCCAGCCGGTTGGCCTGGCTGCGCACCACCGCTCCCATCGCCTGCGCGGCATCGACGAAGCGGATGTCGCCCTGGATCGAGTGCTCGCCGACGCCTTCGATGCACACCGGCGCCTCGGTCGCGCCCAGAGCGCCGAGCGCGATGAAGTACGACGCGGACGAAGCATCGCCTTCGACATGCACCTCACCCGGTGAACGGTAGTGGCTGCCGGCCGGGACCGTGAAGCGTTGCCAGCCGTCGCGCTGCACGAGGATGCCGAAGCGCGCGAGCAGTGCCAGCGTGATCTCGACGTAGGGCTTGGAAATCAGCTCGCCTTCGACTTCGATCACGAGTCCGGCAGCGTCGCTCGCCGCCAGCGGCAGCGCGAGCAAAAGGGCGGTGAGGAACTGGCTCGACACGTCGCCGCGCACGCGGATGGCCTGTGTGGTCGAGAGTTGGCCGCCTGCGGTGCCCTGCACCGCCAGCGGCGGATAGCCCTCCTGCCCGAGCGCATCGATCTGGCAGCCGATGCGGCGCAGGGCATCCACCAAGTCGGCGATCGGGCGCTCGTGCATGCGCGGCACGCCGCGCAACACGAAACGCCCACCTTGCTGCGCTGCCAGCACCGCCAGGGCGGCAGCCAACGGGCGCATCGCGGTGCCCGCGTTGCCGAGGAAAAGATCCGCTTCGTGCACCGCCAGCCGTCCGCCGAGCCCGCTGACCCGCAGCGCGGCGCCCTCGCGCTCGACACCGCAGCCGAGCGTCTGCAGCGCGTTCAGCATCACGCGGGTGTCGTCCGAATCGAGCAGGTCGTGGACCAGCGTCGTGCCAGCCGAGAGCCCCGCCAGCAGCAGCACACGGTTGGAGATGCTCTTGGAGCCCGGCAGCACCACCGTGCCCGCGGCGCGGGCCAACGGGGGCAGGTCGACGAAAGGGATGGGCAGCACGGGCAGGGCAGCGGCGAGTCTGCTCAGCGCGGGGCAGGCTTGGACGTGCTGCCCTGCATCTGCCAGCTGCTGCGGGCCTCCGAGGCCTGTCGCAGCAAGTCTTCCAGTGCTTCGATGTTGCCCGAGCGGATCACATGCTCGAGGGCGTCCAGCGTGTGCCGGAAGCGCAGCGACTGCTTCAGCAACTCTTCGCGGTTGGCGACCAGGATGTCGCGCCAGACCGTCGGGTCGCTTGCGGCGATGCGCGTGAAGTCGCGAAAACCAGGCCCCGCAAGCGCCAGGAATTCCTTGCCGGCAGGCTGTTTCACGACGGCACTGAAATAGGCGAAGGCCAGCAGGTGAGGCAGGTGGCTGACGGCTGCAAAGGCGGCGTCATGGTTCTCCGGCGTCATCATCAAGACCTGCGCACCGATGGCGCTCCAGACATCGGTGGCCTTCTGCACCAGCGCGGGATCGGTGCTGGGCAACGGCGTCAGGATGACCTGGCGGTGGGTGTACAGGGACGCGTCGGCATGGGCGATGCCAGCCGCTTCCTTGCCCGCGATCGGATGCGCCGGCACGAAGCTCGTGATGCGCTCCTTGAGCACGCGGCGCGCGGCGTCGACCACGTCGCGCTTGGTCGAGCCGACGTCCATGAACAGCACGCCCGGCTCGACCAGGTGTCGGATCGCCTTGAACGTGGCTTCGGTAGCCGCCACCGGCACCGCCAGCAGCACGATGTCGGAGCCCGAGACCGCCAGCAACGCCGACTCGGCCACATCGTCGATCACGCCGAGCTGGCGCGCCCGCTCGGTGGTCGAGGGCGATTTGCTGTAGCCGATCACGCGCTGGACCAGGCCGGCGCGCTTCAAGGCCAGCGCGAACGACCCGCCCATCAGGCCGCAGCCGATCAAACCGAGCTGTTGAAACATGCTCAGTGGACGTCCAGCGGGTAGGTACCCAGAAGCTTGTAGAACGCGCAGACGCTACGCAGTTCGGCCAACGCAAGCGACACCGCCGGCTCGTCGGGATGGCCCGCGATGTCGATGTAGAAAAAGTATTCCCATTGGCCGGAGCGCGCCGGTCGCGACTCGAACCGCGTCATCGACACGCCGTGGGCCTTGAGCGGAACCAGCATGTCGTGCACGGCGCCCGGCCGGTTGGCGACCGAGACCACCAGGCTGGTGCAATCGTGGCCCGAGGCCTTCGGTTGTGGATGCCGCTCGGGTTGCGTGACGATGGCAAAGCGCGTGCGGTTGTGCGGATCGTCCTGGATCGCGGGAGCCACCGTGTGCAGCCCCCACTCGCTGCCGGCGCGCTCGCTCGCCACGGCCGCCAGCGAGCCGTCGAGCGAGGCCAGCCGAGCGCCTTCGGCATTGCTCGACACCGGCCGGCGCTCGACCAGCGGCAGGTGGTTCAACAACCAGTTGTGGCACTGCGCCAGGGCCTGCGGGTGGGCGCAGACCGCCACGATGCCTTCCAGCGTCGGCTGGGTGCGCAGCAGGTTGTGGCGCACCGCCAGGCTGGTCTCGCCGATGATCGCCAAGGGGGTGGCGAGGAACAGGTCGAGTGAGCGAGCGACGACGCCTTCGGTCGAGTTCTCGACCGGCACCACGCCGAAGTCGGCCCCCCCACCGGCGGCGCTGCGGAACACTTCGTCGATGCTGACGCACGGCACACGCGTGATCGAAGCGCCGAAGAAGGCCAGGGCGGCCTGTTCGCTGAAGGTGCCGGCCGGCCCCAGGTAGGCCACGCGCGTGGGCGCTTCCAGGGCCCTGCTGGCCGACATGATCTCGCGCCAGATCGGCGCAATGCAGTCGTTGCGCAGCGGTCCGGTGTTGACGGCCTTCAAGCCATCGATGACCTGCGCTTCGCGCTCGGGCCGGAAGACCGGCGAACCCTCGTGCCGCTTGAGCTCCCCAACTTCGAGCGCCAGCCCCGAGCGCTGGTTCAGCAGGCGCAGCAGTTCGCGGTCGACGGCATCGATGCGGGCACGCAGCGCAGCCAGCGCGGCATCGGAAACGACGGGGCCGGCCATCGGGCGTGTTCAGCGCGGTCGCGGGCGCTTCACTTCTTCGGCGCCGCGGCGGCACCGGGGCCGCTGGCCCCCGCGGCGGCCGCCGGAATGCCGAGTCGCTTGGCCAGTGTGGCCTCGAGCGCTTTCAGGCGGGTCTCCACGACCGGACGGGTGTCGGCCACCACTTTTTGCGCCAGGCTGCTGGCGATCTCGCCGTCGGTCTGCTGAAACTTCTTCGACACCGGCGACTCGAGCCAGCCGATGATCTGCTTCAGCTCGTCTTCGCTGAAGCGCTCTTCGTAGATCGCCCCGAGCGTCGCGGGCGCCAGCTCGTTGGCGCGCTTGCGCAGGATCGGCTCGACCTCGTCGTAGAACTTCTTGACGTCTGCCTGGACGTCTTTCGCGACCGCCTCTCGCTTGTCGGCCGCCAATCGCGGGAGCGCCTGGCCAGCGGCCTGCAGCACGCGTTGGGAGGTCTGGCTGGCGAGCGCGCGTCCGACATTGTCGATGCCGGTCTGCTGCAACTGCAGCACCTTGGCGACCAGTTCTTTCTTGGTCTGAGCGCCGGCGGGCAGCGCCGCCGTGAGAGCGGCCACGGCGAGCGCCGCGGTCATGACGGTTTGCTTCAACATCAGGAATTCTCTCCAGGTTCGTCGGATTCGGCTTCGCCGATGACGGCATCGTTGGCATCGTTCTCGACGATGCGTTGCAGGCCGCTCAAGGAAGAGCCGTCGTCCAGCGCGATCAGGGTCACGCCTTGGGTGGCGCGGCCGAGTTCGCGGATTTCGGAAACGCGGGTGCGCACGAGGACACCCCGATCAGTGATCAGCATGATCTCGTCGGCCGGCCGCACGAGCGTGGCCGCAACGACCTTGCCGTTGCGCTCGCTCTGTTGAATCGCGATCATGCCTTTGGTTCCCCGCCCATGGCGCGTGTATTCGGCGATCGACGTGCGCTTGCCATAACCGTGTTCGGTGGCGCACAGAACCGACTGCGTCTCGTCCTCGGCCACCAGCATCGCGATCACGCTCTGGCCCGGTTCGAGCATCATGCCGCGCACACCGCGCGCCGTGCGGCCCATCGCGCGCACGTCGTCCTCGTCGAAGCGCACCGCCTTGCCGCCGTCGGAGAACAGCATCACGTCGTGCTTGCCGTCGGTCAGCGATGCGCCGATCAGGAAATCGCCCGGGTCGAGATCGACCGCGATGATGCCGGCCTTGCGCGGGTTGCTGAACTCGTCGAGCGTCGTCTTCTTGACGGTGCCGAGCGCGGTGCCCATGAAGATGTAATGGTCGGCCGGGAAGGTGCGGAACTCACCGGTCAGCGGCAGCACGACGGTGATCTTTTCGTCGCCCTGCAGCGGGAACATGTTGACGATCGGCTTGCCGCGAGACGCGCGCCCGCCCTGCGGCACTTCCCAGACCTTCAGCCAGTAGACCCGGCCGCGGTTGGAAAAGCAAAGGATCCAGTCGTGCGTGTTGGCGATGAACAGCTGGTCGACCCAGTCGTCTTCCTTGGTCTGGGTGGCCTGCTTGCCGCGCCCCCCGCGACGCTGGGCACGGTACTCGCCCAGCGGCTGGCTCTTGATGTAGCCGGTATGGCTGAGCGTGACCACCATGTCGGCCGGCGTGATCAGGTCTTCGGTGCCGAGCTCCTGCACGTTGCGCTCGATGTGGCTGCGCCGTTGCGCCAGCTTGCTGCTGCCGAACTCGGCCTTCAGGGCGGCCAGCTCGTCGGCAATGATCGTCGTCACGCGGCCGGGCTTGGACAGGATGTCGAGCAAGTCGGCGATCTGCGCCATGACTTCCTTGTACTCACCGACGATCTTGTCCTGCTCCAGGCCCGTCAGGCGCTGCAGGCGCATCTGCAGAATTTCTTGCGCCTGGTCGTCGGAGAGGCGGTAAAGGCCGTCGGTCTGCATGCCGTAGTGCGGCGGCAGGCCTTCGGGCCGGAAGGCGCCGCGGCCACCTGGGGTGTCGGCTTCGGCGCGCACCAGCATCTCGCGCACCAGGCTCGAATCCCAACTCTTGGCCATCAACGCGGCCTTGGCCACCGGCGGGGTCGGGCTGGTCTTGATGGTCTCGATGAACTCGTCGATGTTGGCCAGCGCCACGGCCAGGCCCTCGAGCACATGGCCGCGCTCGCGCGCGCGCTTGAGCTCGTACACCGTGCGCCGCGTCACCACCTCGCGCCGGTGCTCGAGGAAGATGTCGAGCAGCTGCTTCAGGTTGCACAGCTTCGGCTGGCCGTCGATCAGGGCCACCATGTTGATGCCGAAGGTGTCCTGCAGCTGGGTCTGCTTGTACAGGTTGTTCAGCACCACCTCGGGCACTTCACCGCGTTTCAGCTCGATCACCACGCGCATGCCGGACTTGTCGCTCTCGTCCTGGATGTGGCTGATGCCTTCGAGCTTCTTCTCATGCACCAGCTCGGCCATGCGCTCGAGCAGGGTCTTCTTGTTCACCTGGTACGGGATCTCGTCGACGATGATCGACTGGCGCGAACCCTTGTCGATGTCCTCGAAGTGGCACTTGGCGCGCATCACGACCTTGCCGCGGCCGGTACGGTAGCCCTCGCGCACGCCATTGATGCCGTAGATGATCCCGGCGGTGGGGAAGTCGGGCGCCGGGATGATCTCCATCAGCTCCTCGAT
>JAABTC010000060.1 GCA_011390055.1 Burkholderiales bacterium
GCCCGGACCGTCAATGACTGCGACATCCGCATCGGCACGCTGTGCAGCCGCGCCGAACTCAGCGGGGCGAAGCTTGCCGGAAGCCGGCTCGCGATGTCGAATTTCACGCGCAGCAACCTGAGTTCGGCCGATCTCAGCGAGGCTGACCTGCACGACGCCAACTTCCGTGGCGCCAACCTGCGCCGCAGCAACTTGCGCGATGCCGTGATGTACGACATCGACCTCGAGCGAGCTGACCTGCGCGAAGCCGATCTGCGCGGCGCCAACCTGGTCAACGCGTTCCTGGAGGATGCCGACCTACGCGGTGCCGATCTGCGTGGCGCGGACCTGCGCGGCGCACGCCTGTGGGGCGCACAGCTCGCCAACGCGCGCCTGGACGGTACCAAGCTGCAGCGCGTCAACTTCGGCGCTGCCAGCCTCGCAGGCGCGACCTTCGATGGCGCTGATCTGCGCGGGGCCCAATTCGAGGACACCGACCTGGCAGGCGCAGACCTGCGCGGCGCGCGCATCGATGCCAGCACCGAGTTCGGCCGCTCCAAAATGCAAGGCTGCCTCGGGTGCCCCGCTGCCGAACGGCGGCCTTGAGGCGCAGCCTTTGGGTCAAGAGCGCGTGGTTTACAGCTGTGAACTGAGCGTTGCGGCCAGGGTGTCCATGAGCTTGTCACGCCAGGGGCGCGCTTCCCATTCGGCCAGCGTGACGCGGCGAGAGTGCTTCAAGTCGTCGTCGAAGATGAGGCTCTGATCCCTCGCGAACGCGGCATCGTGCACGTTCAGGTTGGCTTCGTCGTTGACGCTGAACGAGCGGCTGTCGAAGTTGGTCGAGCCGACCGACGTCCACAGGCCGTCGACGATCATCACCTTGCAGTGGTACATCGTCGGCTGGTACTCGTGAATCTCGACCCCGGCCCGCAGCAGCGGGCCCCATTCAAAGCGTGACGCGCGGCGCAGGATCGCGCGGTCGCTGTGCCGGCCCGGCAGGATCATCTGCACCTTGACGCCGCGCTGCCGCGCCGCGACGATCGTGGCGATTGCCACGTTGTCCGGTACGAAATAGGCCATCGACAGACGTACGGTGTGGCGCGCGGCGGCGATCGACATCAGGACCATGAGCTGCATGCTTTCGGCGCCGCCACCGGGCGAGCTGGTGAAGACCTGTGCAGCCTGCGTGCCGCTGGGCTCGATCGGGGGCAGGTAAGCCGCCCCGTGCAGCACCTTTCCTGTGACCGCGATCCAGTTGTCGAGGAATGCCGCCTGCATCTGCGTCACCACCGGCCCGACCACACGGAAGTGGGTGTCGCGCCAGTGTTGCGAGTCCTGCGCATGTCCGCGCCAGGCGTCCGCAATGCCGACGCCGCCCGTAAAGCCCGTGTGGCCGTCCACCACCAGCAGTTTGCGATGGGTGCGGTGGTTCATGCGCGCCAGCGTGGTCAGACGCGGCGGGTTGTAGCGCCGCACCTCGACGCCTGCCGCGCGCAGTTGCCCAAGATGCAACTCGGCGATGTCGTCGCTGCCCCACCAGTCGAGCAGCACATGCACCCGCACGCCAGCGCGGGCACGCTCCATCAATGCGTCGGCGAACTCCTGGCCGATCGATCCCGACCAGTAGATGTAGGTCTCGAACGTGATCGTCTGCCGGGCGGCACGGATCGCCTCGAGCATGGAAGGAAAAATCTCGTCGCCGTTGCGCAGCGCCTGGACCCGGTTGCCACCGACGATCGGCGGCCCAAGCAAGGCCCCCATCATGCGCAGGAACTGCGGTTGCGACACCGAATGGGGCGACTTGATCAGCGCATCGATCTGCTTGTTGCCCAGCGTCAGGTTGAGCATCACCAGCCAGGCGACGCTGCTCAGAAGCACGCCTGCCATCCCGACGGAAAGGCCGAGTGCCTTGCGGGACATGTTCTTCACGGGTCGTGTCCTGGGGGGTGGTAGCCCCACCCATCGGCAAGCCCGGTGCCTGGAGGCACCCCTGCGAACGCCAGCGGCTCGCAGGGGGCCGATCTGCCTCGGATCAGTTTCGATCGGCGCGGGGTGCGCGCGCTGTGCCCGGTGTGGGCGCCCGGGACTCGCTGGACTGTGCGAGCGCCTGCCCCGACGGGCCTGTCCGCGCGACGACCAGCGTCGGCAGCACCGTCACGAAGTAGCGGTCCACGTCGGCCACCCACGCAGGATCGTTGACGGTGCCGAAGCGTTCGGCCGGGAACGCCTTCATGGCCTGGATCTTCGACTTGTCCACGTCGAGCACCAGGTCGTCGCGACCGGCGGCGAGATTGAAGGCGCGCAGCGGAAAGGCGTAGAACTTCTCCGGCGCAGCCCAGCTCGGATCGAACTCGAGCAGCGCGTAGTGCACCTTGCGAGCAGCCATGTCGATCATCAGCTCCTCGATCTCGCCGATCTTGCTGCCCTGGCGGTTGTTCACGTCCTTGCCGAGCAGATCGCTGACCCGGTGCGCACGGGCGCCGCGCGAGGGCTGCACCACGCCCCAGGTCTTGTCCAGGTTGGCGAGGTAGCTCGGATCGCTCCAGGTCCTGTTCCAATCGGCGCGGTTGACCGCGCTGCGCTCGAGCTTGTCGCGCGTCATGTTGTAGACCAGCCCATCGCGGTCGGCGGCCATGCGCAACTCGCTGGTGGGCACGGCGAACAGCCGCTCTCCCTGGAAGATGCCCGGGTCGAACTCGAGCATCGCGTAGCGCACGTCGCCGGTCGTCATGTCGACGATCAGGTCGTTGATCTTGCCGATGTTGGTGCCCTGCGGGTTGCGCACCTCCTTGCCGATGAGCGCGCTCGCACGCAGTGCGCGGTAGGCGGTGCCGGGTGTTGCGCTGTTGGCGCTGGCGCCGGGGTTGGCGGTCTTGCCGGGGGCGGCGGTCTGGGCCGCCGCCGAGAGCGAAACGCTGGCCGCCAGAGCCGGCAGCAAGGCAAGTCGAAGTCGTTTGGAAAAGTTGATGTCACGCATGGTGTTCCCTTTCAGGCGTTGAGGAAATGGAGGGCTTGCGGTTGGTCAGGCCAGCTCGACCGGCACGAATAAGCGGTTGCCATCGCGTTGCACCAGCAGTGCCACACTCTTGGGCTTGCTTTCGAGCACGCCGCTGATCGCCTCGATCGATCCAGTGGGCTTGCCGTTGATCGACAGCAGCACGTCGCCCGGTTGGATGCCCGCGCGCGCTGCCGGGCCGGCGGCGTTCTGCACGACCATGCCCTGCTCGATGCGCGACTCGCGCCTTTCTTCCGCCGTCATCGGACGCAGCGCCAGCCCGAGCTTGCCCGGCTCGACCGGCGATGCATCGGCCAACTTCTTGCCCTCGGCCTCCATCCTGCCCAGCGTGGCCGCGATCTCGCGCGGCTGCTTGTCGCGCCAGACGGTGAGCTTGACCTGTTCGCCCGGCATCGACATGCCGATGCGGCTGGACAGCTCGCCCGAACGCACGATGGGCTCACCGTTGACCGCAGTGACGACGTCGCCCGACTTCAACCCCGCCTTGGCCGCCGCGCTGTCGGGCGCCACACCCGAGATCAGCGCGCCGTCGGGGCGCTGCAGGCCGAACGAGTCGGCGAGCGGCTGGGTCACGTCCTGCACCGTGACGCCGAGCTGCGCGTGCTGTGCACTGCCGGTGGCGACGATCTGGTCCTTGATCTTCAGCGCTACGTCGATGGGGATCGCGAAGGCCAAACCCTGGTAGCCGCCGCTGCGCGAGTAGATCTGCGAGTTGATGCCGATCACGCGGCCGGCGTCGTCGAACAGCGGCCCGCCCGAGTTGCCGGGGTTCACCGCGGCGTCGGTCTGGATGAACGGCACCACCGCGCCGCCCGGCAGCGAGCGCCCCTTGGCGCTGACGATGCCCTGCGTGGCGGTCTGCTCGAAGCCGAACGGCGAACCGATCGCGAGCACCGGGTCGCCGACGCGCAGAGCCTTCGGGTCACCCAACTGCACCACCGGCAGGCCCTTGGCCTCGATGCGCAGCACCGCGATGTCGGTCATCTCGTCGGTGCCGAGCACCTTGGCGCTGTACTCGCGGCGGTCGTGCAGCTTGACGGTGACCTGCTTGGCGCCCTGCACCACATGCGCATTGGTCAGGATCAGGCCGTCGGCGCCGACGATGAAGCCCGAGCCCATGCCGCGCTGCTGCCTCTGGCCGCCGCCGGGCGGCTGGCCGAAGCCGGGCATCCCCGGCATGCCGCGGAAGTAGCGACGCAACTCCTCGGGAATCTGTTGCTGCGCCTGGGGACCGTCGCTCGCGTCGCGCGTGCCTTCCGAGACGACGCCCACCACCGTCGGGCCGTACCTGGCCACGATCGCGCTGTAGTCCGGCGCGTTGGTGCGGCGCTCGAGTCCCGTGGTCGGCTGGACGACTTGCTGCGCGAACGCCGTGGTGTCGGTGCGCGCAGGCAACCTATCGTCAACCCCGATGGCTACCGCAGCGGTGGTTGCAATGACGCCGGCGGCAATCAGCGCGGAGTGAAGGGGTGACAGTTTCATGATCGGGGCTTCCGCTTATTGGAGGAAACCCAGTCTGGCCGACGACGATGAGGCGAGCTTTAGCGTGCAGTGAAGCGAGGATTAAGCGGGGTGCCCCAACGCTTGCACGAATCGCCCACAAGTGTTCGTCGAACTTCCAGGGCGTCAGCCCGGCTCGATCGACAAGACCGCCGATTGTCGATAGCCGATGACGATTTGATCGTTGAGCTTGATCTGATCGAGAGCGTTCTTGTCGGCCACCTTGATGTCCACCGGAACGCCGTCGGTGCCGCGCAACGTCAGAATGCTGCGCGCGCGATCGATCTCGAAGACGTTGGCGACCAGCGTGGTTCGCTCCGTCGCCGACATGCCCGGCTTGCCGCCAAGCGCTGCCTGCCCGGCCGCGTCGGCTTCGACCTTGGTGCGGATCTCGCCCAACTTCGACTCGGCGCCTGGCCCACCTTTGGCAATGGCCAGCGCAAGCGCTTCGGTATAGCGCATCGTCACCCGGTCGCCGAGCTTCAGGTTGTTGAAGTTGCGCACGTTCGGGCCAACGAACATCGACGTCATGCGACCGTTGTCGCCGTCGACGACGACCAGCCGCATGCCCGGATTGATCGCGGCCACCTTCCCGTTGATCGACCTCGTCTCGACGGCGACGACGGGACCCTTGACCGCGGCGGCGATCGGCCCCGGCGTCGCGGGCGCCGGATTGCCGGGCGACGGGCTCTGTGCGAGCGCGCACGCGGGGGCCCCCAAGCCGATCGTCAGTGCCGCGACAGTGTATGTAAAAGGAAATCGTCTCATGATGTTCTCCTGGGCGCCCTGGGGCCGTGAAAGAAGTCGATGAGCCCAGTCTGGTCGCCCCCGATGAGGCGAGTCTTAGCGCGGCGTGAAGCCGGGATTAAGGTGCCGCGAACACGACCGTGGCCCGCAGCCCCCCCAGCGGCGATGCGTCGAGGCTCACCGTGGCGCGGTGGCGCTCGGCGACGCTGCGCGCGATGGCCAGACCGAGGCCCGAGCCCGCCTGGTTGCCGGGGTCGCGACGCCAGAAGCGGTCGAAGGCACGTGCACGATCGGCTTCGCCGAGGCCGGCGCCGCTGTCTTCGACCGTGAGGCGCACGGCCTGCACGTCGCGCATCACGCTCACCACCACGCGCGAGCGCGGCGGTGCGTAACGAACCGCGTTGTCGACCAGGTTGCGCAGCAACGCGGCGAGTGCAGCGCGATCACCCATGACCGGCATCGGCGTGGGCGCCTGCAGCTCGAGCCGGGTCTCGCGGGAGTGGGCCAGTGCGGCAGTGTCGGCGAGCACCTCGCGCGCAAGCCCGGCCAGCTCCACGCTGTCCTGCGACGCAGCCGAAGCACCCGGTTCGCTGCGCGCCAAAGTCAGCAGTTGCTCGACCAGCCGCGCCGAGCGCTCGATGCCGGCGGCCAGCGCGGCTTGCGCCTCGCTGCGCCCCGTGTCGTCCTGTGCACTGCGCAGCAGTCCGAGTTGGAGCCGCAGTGCGGTCAGCGGCGAGCGCAGCTCGTGCGCTGCATCGGCGACGAACGAGCGCTGCGCATCGAACGCGACCGCCAGGCGCTGCAACAACGCATTGAGTGCATGCACCAGCGGCGCCGCTTCGTCGGGCAGCCCTTCGAGCGGCAGCGGAGCCAGGGAGTCGGGATCGCCAGCGTCGCGCTCGCGTGCGGCGCGCGCAACGCGAGAAAGGGAGCGCAACGACAGCGTGACCACCGCTGCCGCCGCCAGTGCGAGCAGCGGCGCCAGCAGCAGCAGCGGCGCGATGCTGCGCAGCGCGGCTTCGGTGGCCCGGACCTCGCGCGTGGCCTGGGGTTGCGCGACCTGGATCACGCGCTGACGCCCGAGCACGCTGAAGGTTCGCCACGCGGTGCCCTGCACCTGCACGTCGGCGAAGCCGAGCACTGCGCGGGTCGGCAACGCCTGCGGCTCGCGCGACGCATAGACCGTGCGGCCGTCCTCGGTCCAGACCTGCACCACCAGATCGAGCTCGGGGTCGGCCAGCGACGCGGCGTCGCGTGGCACGATCTCGCCCTGGTCGCGCAGCGACAGCGCCATCTGCTGGAGCTGGTAGTCGAACAGCGACGCCACCTCGCGCAGCACGTTGCGGTAGGTGATCGCGCCGACCGCCGTCGCGACCAGCACGATCAGCGCCACCAGCAGCACCAGCAGGCGCGTGCGGATCGAGTTCACAGGAAGTAGCCGACGCCGCGCATGCTGCGGATGAAGTCGGCGCCGAGTTTGCGCCGCAATTGGTGCACGTACACCGACACCGCGTTGCTCTCGACCGCGTCGCCCCACCCGTAGACACGGTCTTCGAGCTGGGCCCGCGTGAGCACAGCGCCGGGGCGCTGCATCAACGCCTCGAGCACCGCGAACTCGCGTGCCGACAGCAGCACCGGCGCGCCGTCCTTCGTGACCTCCCGCGTCGCCGGGTCGAGCGTGACGCCGGCATGGGCGAGCACCGGTGCGGCGCGGCCGGCCTGCCGGCGCATCACGGCGCGGATGCGCGCGTTCAGCTCGTCCATCTCGAACGGCTTGACCAGGTAGTCGTCGGCGCCGGCATCCAATCCTGTGACCCGGTCACCGGTGGCGTCGCGCGCGGTGACGACGATCACCGGCGTGGCATCGCCGCGATCGCGCAGGGTTCGCAGCACCGCCAGGCCGCCGGCCTCGCGCGACAAGGCCATCGCAGCCAACGCCGGCAGGCCCAGGTCGAGCAGCACGAGATCGAAACGCTCGCCCGCCAGCGCCGCAGTCGCCGCGTTGGCGTCGTAGACCCAGTCGACCGCGTGCCCTTGCTCGCGCAGGGCCTCGCGCAGGCTCGCTCCGATCATGCGGTCGTCTTCGACCAGCAGCAGTCGCATGGGGGACAAGATAGTCTGCAGGCATGCGATGGCATGACACCTCAACAGACCAGACCCAGCCTCTCGGGCACGCCGCGTGCCCACGCGGGAGTCGGTAAGAAGACATCGACCATGAACGCGTTCTTCGAGGAGCTGACGGCAGGCCTTCCCGACACGACGCAGCTGGCGCGTATCGTCTTTCGCCTTGCCGTCGCCGCGCTGCTGGGCGGGATCATCGGCGCCCAGCGCGAACGCGCGGGCAAGCATGCGGGGCTGCGCACCCACATGCTGGTGGCGCTGGGCGCCGCGCTGTTCATCGTCGCACCGCTCGAAGCGGGCATGTCCAACGAAGACCTGGCCCGCATCATCCAGGGGCTCGTCGCGGGCATCGGCTTTCTCGGCGCCGGCGCCATCCTCAAGCTCGCCGACGAGAAGCAGATTCAGGGTTTGACCACGGCGGCGGGCTTGTGGCTGACCGCCGCCCTGGGCGTCGCCGCCGGCCTGGGCCGATGGGGATCGGCCATGTTCGGTGTCGCATTGATCTGGTTGATCCTCGACGTTCTCGCCCGTGTCGAGGCGCGGATGCACGGTGCGCGCGACAGCCGTGGGCATCCGGATTGCTGATGCGATTTTGCGCACGGCGTCCGTGCGAAAGCCGCAAGCCGCAAGCCGCAAGCCGCAAGCCGAAGGGTGAAAGCTTGATCGGCCCGACTGGTCAGCAGTGCAACCGCCCACACCGCCCTCACCGCCTTCACCGCCCAAACCGCCGCCCACCGACGCGGGACGCTGGGAGTTGCTGCACCGCATCGACGCCTGGCTCGAAGTGCCGATGCTCGTGCTGGCCTTTGTCTGGATGGCGCTGTTCGTGGTCGAGATGGTGCGGGGGCTCAGTCCCCTGCTGGAAACCGCCGGCCTCGTCATCTGGGGTCTGTTCATCCTCGACTTCGGTTTGGGCTTCGCGGTCGCGCCCGTCAAGCTCGCCTACCTGAAGTCGCACTGGCTGAACGCGATCGCACTGGTGGCGCCGGCGCTGCGCGTGTTCCGGGTGCTGCGCGTTC
>JAABTC010000061.1 GCA_011390055.1 Burkholderiales bacterium
CGCGCCGCCCCTGCCGCGCGGGCCTGCCGCACGTGCTGCCCCGGGCCCGGGGCAGGTCGACTTCCTCTGGCAGCCGCTCGGCCCCACTGCGCTGCTGATGGGGCAGGCCGCGGGCACGCCGTGGGTCACCGGGCGCGTCAACGCGCTGGCCGTCAGCGACGACGGCCTGCGCGTCTACGTCGCATCCGCCAACGGCGGTGTCTGGTACTCGGACAACGGCGGCGACCGCTGGCACTCGCTGGGCGGTCTTGCGTCGACGCAATTCGCCGGCATCAAGCGGCCGGCGCACCGCAACGCCTGCGGGGCGGTGTGCGTGACCTTCGGCGCCGACCTCGGCGCCGATGTGGTGTTCGTCGGCACCGGCGAGCCGCAGGGCGATCCCGTCGGCGGCCAGCCGTGGCTGGCCGAGGGCGGCGTCGGCATCCTGGTCGCCGATCGCACGCTGACGCTCGCTGCTGCCGACCCCTGGACGATCGAGGCCACCAACCTCGCCAACGGCGCGATCTACCGCGTGGCACGCGACCCCACCGGCGGCGCCGATCCGCGCACCCTCGCGGCCACGCGCAACGGCCTGTGGCAACGGCCCACCGACCCGACGCAGCGCCACACCTGGGTGCGGCCCGCGGGTGCGCCGTTCGCCACCTTCGACGGCACCTGCACCGACGTGTTGTGGACGGCATCGCAAGGCACCGCGCCAGCGCGCCTGTGGGTGTGGGTGCAAAGCGGCGACGCAGCGATGTTCGGCCTGTGGGTGCGCGAGACCGTCGACGGCGACTTCGCGCGCGTGGCGACCAACGCCGCTTCGCCGTTGACCTTCGGCGGTGGCCGCGGCACGCTCGCCGCAGCGACGCCGCCGACGCGCATCTACGTGCACAACAACCATGGCGGCGCGGCTGGCACGACCGCGGGGCTTTATCGCGTCGGCAACCCGGCCGCTGGCACGGCGCCGCAGGCGCAGTACGTCAACGACGCGCCGAACGTCGCGCAGACTCAGGGTTGGTACAACCTGGCGATCGCGGTCGACCCGAGCAACCCGGACCGGGTTGCGCTCGGCGGCTCGTACTACGGCTCGGCCACCGCGGCGCTGAACACCTGGATGCGGCGCACGCCCGACGACCACGACCTGACGAACCAGGAGTGGGACGGCGCGATCGTGATCGCCGACATCACCACCGACGGTGCCGGGCAGCTCTGGTACGGCAGCGGCAACCCTGCGGCGAACTTCGACCTGAAGAACTGGCAGCGCGTGGGCCTGGGCGTGCACGCCGATGTGCATGAGCTGCGCTACGCCGATGGGGGCCGCGCGCTCTGGACCGCCAACGACGGCGGCTGTGCGCGCGCGCTGCGCGCCAACACCGCGACGCCGTTCGGCATGGCCGCATTCCATGGCCGCGGCGAGGGCATGGGCGTGGCCGAGAGCAACTTCATCGCCGGCCATCCGACGCTCGAAGGCCGGCTGCTGTGCGGCCTGCAGGACAACGGCGTCGGCGAGCGCCTCTCGGGCGGAGCCTGGCAGCACCGCCACTTCGGCGATGCCGGCGAAGTGCTGATCGATCGCGTGCAACCCGACCGTTGGATCGCGCAGTACAACAGCGCGCGCTGGGCCGACGACGGCGGCAACTGGCTCGTCGGGCCGGGCAACGACGGTGCTGCGTTCTATTCCGGCGGCGACGTGATCGAGCAGACGCGGCCGACGCCGCCGGCAGGCTCGATGCGCTACACGCAGTACCTGATCGGCACCACGCGGCTGTGGTATCGCGAAGGCGTCGCCGGCGCCTGGGTCACGCTGCCCTCGGGTGCCGGCGCAGCCGGCGACGAGCTCGGCGAGCAGGTGCGTGCATGCCGCTGGCAGACGCCCGACATCGCCTGGGCGCTGACACCCAGCGCGGTGCTGCGCTTCCGCCGCACGGCCAACAGCCACCACGGCGCAGGCGGCACGCTGGGCGACTGGGCCACCGCGGGCATCCAGCGCGTGCTGCGCAAGAACGTCAAGAACAAGGACGACACCACCGGCGCCGCCGGACCGGTGCGCGACGCTGCCGCCTGGACCGAGATCGCCTGCAACGTGCTCGCCGACGGCAGCGGCGCGTTGTACCTGGGCACCTCGGGCCACGCCGACAAGGAGAACGTCGACACGCTGTGGTGGTTCGACGGCACGGTGGACGACTCCACGCACTGGTTCCCCACGCAGCTGCGCGCCGCCGTGCCGGCGCCGGTGACGGCGATCGTCGTCGACCCGGCGCTGCCGGCCGAGGTGTGGGTGGGCACCACGGTGGGTGTGTGGCACGGCCTGCGCACGCAGGCCGCGGGGCAGGCGCCGCAGTGGCAGTGGACGCAGCGCGTCAACGGCCTGCCCGAGGCGGCGGTGGAGGACCTGGAGCTCTTCGAGCGCGGCACGCTGAAGCTGCTGCGTGCGGGCATCGGCTCGCGCGGCGTGTGGGAGCTGCGGCTGGACGTGTCGGCGGTGGCCGCCGCCACCTACGTCCGCGCGCACGAGGATGACCTGCGCCACCTGCTCCCGAGCCACGACCGCGCGCGCGACAACGCCGCCGAGCGCAGCTGGCACGGCAGCCCCGACGTGCGCCCACGCGTCAAGGCGCGCACGCTGCCCGCGCCCCCGGCGGCGACGCCGTGGCATCGCACTGCCTCGCCCCAGCCGTGGACGGCCGAGCAGATGCGGCGCTTGCAGTGCGCCTTGCGATCGCGCACCGGCGACCGGCGCATCCTCTGCGACGGCGAGTGGGACCCGTACTTCAGCGAGGTGCTGCGTGAGCACGGCGCGCCCACGGTGGCGATGCCGGCCGCGGGAGTGGCGCCCAACGCCCGCCCGGCGTACCAGCGGGTGCAGGTGACACGGGCGTTCTGGAACACGACCGTTTCCGCCGCGCACGCACTTGCCGAGCCTTGGGGTACGGGCGTGCCGACGCTCGTCGAGCTGCTGGACATGAAGCCCGCGCTCGCCGAGGGCTCGCTGGATGCCGCCTCGTGCACGATGCCTCCGCGGCCCTGTCAGGTGGACATCGTCGTGCACCACCGCGGCCTGAACGCGCGCGCCGGCGCCGACGTGCAAGTGACGCTGCTGAAGTGGCTGGACCCGCGCGCAAGCCAGCGCGCCGACTCCGCGCACATGGTGCTGGGCACCGGAAATCGGCAATGGCCGTTCGCCGCGGCGATGCCATGGACGGCCGCGGTGACCGCGATGATGAACTCCCCCGACGGCGCGAGCGCCGCGCTGACGGCCGGCTGGAGCTACGTCGGCACCACCCATGCGACCCGCCGGCGCACGCTCGCCGGCCAGACGCTGCTGCCGCTCGAGCCGGGCATCGCGACCTTCGACGTGGACTTGACCGGCGTGGCGAACAACCGCCTCGTGATGCTGGTCGCGGTGATTCGCGCGGGCAACGCGCCGCTCGCGCTGCCCGCAGCGCCGCTGCGCGAGCTCGCGCTCGGCCAGCCGACGGTGGCGGTGCGCAGCATGCGCGTGCGCACCTGAGGGCGCTCGCTTCGCCAGGCGCTGCAGCGCTCGAACCGGTCGGCTCGACGGGTCGCGTCCGATAGGGATTGCCGAGCACCCGCGTCGCTGCTATACCTGCCGCCACCCACAGGGCGGAGTGCACCGCGAGGAGGCAGCGAACGATGCGCGTCAGGCCTGTCAAGAAGAGCGCGCCCGCGCCCGCGGCCGCTTCACGATCGCGCGCAGCGCGTCGGCCCGCGGCGAGCACCGTCGCCGAGACCACCGGCCTCAGCGGCTTTTCGATCAGCACGAACGAGCCTCTCGGCAGCGAGCTCGTTCCTGCAGCCGCTCCGCCCGGGCCCGTGACCGCGCGCCCCGCAACGCGCGGCGCCCGGTCGCCCGTCGCCGGGCTCGCACCCGAAGCCGCTGCGCTGGCCTACCTGGATCAGGCGCTCGTCAACGAGAAGCTTGCGAGCTTCGTGCGGCCCAGCGCCGGCGCGGTCCCGAGCGAGTTCAAGAGCCTCGGGACGGAGGCGCTGCCGCTGTCCGGCACCACGGTGGTGAAGTTCCGGCAGACGTTCAACAAGATCCCCGTGTACGGCTCGCTGGTCACCGTCGAGCTGGACAAGCGCAACGCCTGCGTCGGCATCAACTCATCGCTCGGCACGCCCGAAGGCGTCAACCACATCGCCAAGGTGTCGCCCGCCCAGGCTGCCGAAGCCACCGCCAAGGCCGCCAGCGTATCGGCGGCCGCCATCACGCAGACGCCGCGCCTGTACTACTACTTCGAGCAGCGTGCCAGGCGCTGGCGGCTGGCCTATATCCTGGAGAACGTCGTCACGAAACCGCCGAAGTCCGCGGGCCGCAGCGATTCGCCGGTGAAAGACTTCGTCGTCGACGCGCACACGGGCAAGCTGCTGGCCGAGCTGCCGCGCACCGCGACGATGGCAGACGTGGTGGAGCAGGTGCGCGACGCCAACGGCAAGAAGCGCCGCATCACGCTGGAGGTGCGGCCCGACGGCAAGCGCCAGATGCGCGATGCCACGCTCAACGTCACCACGTTCGGCTTTGGCTTCCGCGACCCGAGCGCGCAGTACCCGCAACTGCCGGGCACGCTCTACGCGTCGCCGCCGGGGTGGCCGATGGAGGCCATCGGCGCGCACGCGAACGGGTCCGAGGTTGCCCGGTTCATGCGCAAGGTGCTCCTGCGCAACAACATCGACAACCGCGGCGGGGAGATGGTGTCCAGCGTCAATTGCTGGGACCGCAGCGAAGGCACGCGGCCGGCGCGCCAGTGGCGCAATGCCTACTGGAACGGCAGTCAGATGGTGTACGGGCAGATCCTCTTCCCCGACGGATCGTTCTACTCCGTCGCGTCGATGCTCGACATCGTCGCCCACGAAATGTTCCATGGCGTGACCGACCACACCGCGCGTCTCGAATACCGGGTCCAGGCCGGTGCCCTCAATGAGTCGTACTCGGACATCTTCGGCGTCATCGTCGCCAATCACGGCAGGCCGCTCGGCCGCTGGAACTGGGAGCTGGGCGTCGGCTTCGACGGACCGGGAGCCGCGCTTCGCAACCTCGCGGACCCGACGCTGCATGGCCAACCGGCCCACATGCGCGACTACCGGACGTCGACACCGCCCTACACCTTTGAGCGGAACGACTACGGCTGGGTCCACGACAACAGCGGCATCCACAACTGCGTGGCCCACCGCATCATGACGGCACGCAGCGGCAGCAAGTTCCTGTTCACCCGCCGCGAGATTGCGGCGTTGTTCTACATCGCCCTCACGGTGCATTTGTCGCGAACGTCGCAGTTCGCGGACAGCCGCCGCGCGGTGCTGCAGGCGGCGCAGTCGCTGTTCCGTGCCGACGGTGCCTCCGAGCGCGCGCGAAAGATCGCTGCGATCGAACAGGGTTTCGCGTCGGTGGGGATCGCCTGACCAGCGAGGCGCTGGCCGAAGGGCCGGCCGCACCCGCCCGAATCTTCAATGGCTCAGCGCCACTGCCATCCGGTCGGAGAAGGTCACGCGGTCGGCCATCACGCGCAGGATGAAGTCGTGGAAGTCGATCGCCAGGTCGGGGCGCTCGCGCCGCATGCGGTCGAAGCTGGCCCGGCTCAGCGTGTACAGCGTGGCCGGTCCGTCGGACGAGACGGTGGCCGAGCGCGCCGCGCGGCGGAAGAAGCCCATCTCGCCGATCACCGTGTGGGCCATCACCGTGCGCACACGCAGCGTTTGGCCGGGGCCCGCCGGGATGTCGACCGCCAAGCTGCCGGAGGCCACGAGGTCGACGTTGTCGGCGGGTTCGCCTTCGCGGTACAGCACCTGGGCGTCGGCGAAATCCTGGCGCTCGAGGTAGGCCATCAGGTCGGTGGCAAGCGCCGGGCTGCCGAGCTGCTGCTGCAGCCAGGCCGGGAAGCCGGCCAGCCCGACATCGGTGTCGATGCCGGCCTGGGCGAGCAGGCGGTTCTCGCTCCAGGCCAGCGCCAGGTTGCGGTCGGCGAAGACGGGCGACGCGGCCTTGCCCGCGAAGAAGCCGGCGCGCTGCAGCACGCGGTGCAGGTCGGGCGAAAGCGCGCAGTAAGCCAGCGCGATGCCGCGTTGGCCACAGAAGTTGCGCAGCTTGGTCAGGCTGATGGTGGCCGACGAGTCGGCGCCCGAGACCATGCCGCAGTCGAGCACCACGTCGGTCACGCGGCCGGGGGGCAGCGCTTCGATGTCGCGGCGCACGCGTTCGAACACGGCTTCCGAGGAGCCGAAGAACAGGTAACCCGCAAGCCAGTAGAGATGGATCGCGTCGCCACGCTGCGCCAGGTGGTCGAGGGCCGGCGTGGAGCGGTTGACGTAGCTGGCGAACTGGGCCCGCGTCAGGTGCCGGCGCACCGCGCCGATGCGCGCGTAGCTGACGGCGAACAGCAGGCAGGCGCCGACGATGCCGCCCAGCACGCCGACGACGTAGCCGTATCGCACGCACACCGCCATGATGGCCACGGCCAGCAGCAGGTCGAGCCAGGCGCGCTGTGCGAACGGCTTGGCCAGCGCGTCGATGCCGAAGGTCCAGCCGAGGTAGAAGATCAAGCCGGCGATCAGCGGGATCGGGATCATGCCCGGCAGGTCGAAGCTGGCCAGGCCCACGGCGCCCATCACCAGCGAGCAGGCCACGCCGCTGAAGCGCGAGACGCCGCCGGCCTGCTCGAGCAGGCGGCTCGAGCCGATCTGCAGGCTGCTGGCGATGCCGCCGAACGGTGCGGCGATCAGGCTCGCGACGCCGTGGGCGCGAAATTCGCGGTCCAGGTCGCCAGCGGCCTGGCGCGCCACCTCGACACTCGCCACCTTGGTGACCAGCGACACCAGCGCCACCACGGTGACGGCCAGCATCTCGGGGATGAAGCGCAACGCCATCGACCCGGTCAACGGCGACTGGCGCGCCGCCTCGAACGGCGACCAGGCCGACAGCGTGCCGAGCGAAGGCAGGTACCAGCCGCCCTCGGCACCGGCCAGGCCCTGCGCCTGCAGCACGAGCGCACCCGCCGCCCACATCGACACCAGTGCCACCGGCATGGCCAGGGCCGACTTGACCCAGTGCCGCAGCGACAACAAGACCGCCAGCACCGCCACGGCGCTGAAGAGCTTCACCGTTTCGCCCGTGCTCCACGGCGCCGCCAGGCTGGCCAGCGTCAGGCTGCGCCCGGTGGTCATGCGCAAGCCGCCGGCCACCAGAAACCAGCCGGTCGCGGCCAGGAAACCGCCGACCACGAAGTACGGCACGAAGCGGAACACGGAGCCGAGCCGGGCCGCACCCAGGCCGTAGAGCAGCGCGCCCGACAGCACCGTCGCGGCGCAGAAGACCAGCATCACGGTCTGCACCGCACTCTGCGCGCTGCCCCCGGCCGCGAGCACCCCCGAGCCGGCGGCGGCGCTCAGCAACACCAGCACCGCACCGGTCGGCGAATCGATGCCGGTGGAAAGCGGTGGCAACGAGGTGGCCAGCGCGATCCACACGCCGCCGATGCAACTGCCGATCAGCATCGCCCAGATCGCGACCGGCGCGCCACTGGCCAGGTCGCCAGGGAACATCAGCGCGCCGAACGAGACGATGTTGGCGATCAGGGCGATCGATGCGACCCCGCCTGCCACGGTGTCCTTGGCCAGATCGAGGGGTCGGTATCTCGGGGGGTTCACGCCCGCGAGTTTAGGAGGCAGGCTCTCTACCGCCTGTGGTGCGCCTGCACCAGGGCCGCCTCCCAGGCGGCCCGGTCGCTGAACTTCGCTTTCAGCCTTTCAACGGGTTCAGGTGCGTTCGGCCCGGGGCGCCGAAGCCGCGACGATGCGGCCGTGATGCGCACTCAGGCGCTGGTGGTGCCAGGCGATCACACGCGTGACAGCCGGTGTCAGCAAGGTCGTCGGGCGCGCCGACGCGGGCAGGGCGCTGCTTGCGGCAGATTGTTCGGCAGGTGCGGCTGTGGTGGGCATGGCGGAGGTCCTCGGTGTACGGGATGGCCGGGGATCAGCGTGAAGGACCCGGCCGTTGCACCGTTTTAGCAATCCACGTGCCCACCGCTTGGGCCGAAGGGCGGGCCTGCGCACCGGTACCTCCATTGACGCTTTCAACCGAATGGCCGCACGCCGATCCATGCTGCATGGGCCCAGAACGCGAACGCCGCCCAGGCCGCGCTGCCGATCCCCACGGTCAGCAAGGTCATGCCGAGCCGGCCCGCGGGGTAGGTGGTGCGTGCGGCGCGGTCGCGTGCGCGGGCGGCGCGAAAACTCAGCACCGCCCAGAGCAGGAAGCCGCCGAACAGCAGCAGGTCGGCCAGCGTGTTGGGCAGCACGCCGTCGAGTTGCCAGTCCTCGG
>JAABTC010000062.1 GCA_011390055.1 Burkholderiales bacterium
TCAGGTGCGTCACGCCCTCGCCCACCGCCTCGATGAC
This sequence comes from Burkholderiales bacterium, assembly GCA_011390055.1. Taxonomy (GTDB): domain Bacteria; phylum Pseudomonadota; class Gammaproteobacteria; order Burkholderiales; family Burkholderiaceae_C; genus CADEEN01. Next base: position 38 of record JAABTC010000062.1, read on the forward strand.
GCCGGCGCCTTCCATGCCCAGCGCGAGCGGCAGCTTGTTCGGGTACAGGCCCGTGCGCTGGTACACGTCGATGTAGTTCAGGCCGCAGGCCACATGGCGGATGCGCACCTCGCCGGGGCCGGGCTGGCCCACCGCGAGGTCGACCATTTGCATGGTCTCGGGACCACCGAACTGCTGGATCTGGATTGCGCGCACCATGGTCTGCCCCGTTGTTGAAGGCGCGAGGTTAATCCAGCGGCGAGAATCCCGCGGCCATGAAGCGCCTCGCCCAAGCTCCCAACCTCGCCCTGGCCTCGCTGTGGTGCGACATGCTCGCGCAAGGGGGCTTCCCGGTCAGCGTGCAGCGCGCCTACACCAGCAGCATCGCCGGCGAGATCCCACCCGACCAGGCGCTGCCGGAGATCTGGATCCACGACGACAGCCGGCTTGACGCCGCCCGTGCGCTGCTCGCACAACTGCAGCGCCCGGCCTGGCGGCACTGGCTGTGCACCGGCTGCGGCGAGCGCATCGACGGCCCATTCGACCAGTGCTGGTCGTGCGGCGCGGCCATGCCCGCATGATCGCCGCCCGCACCGCGCTGCTGATGACGCTGCCGCCCCTGATGTGGGCCGGCAACGCGGTGGTGGGCCGGCTCATGGTCGGCCACTTTCCGCCGCTGACGCTGAACTTCGTGCGCTGGACCTTGGCCGCCTTGCTGCTGGCGCCACTGGGCTGGCATGCGCTGCGCGATTGGCGCGTGATCGGCCGATCGTGGCCCTACCTGCTGGCCATCGGCAGCCTGGGCGTCGGCGTCTACAACGCTTTCCAGTACCTGGCGCTGACCACGTCCAGTGCGCTCAACGTCACGCTGATCGCCGCCTCGACCCCGCTGTGGATGCTGGCGGTGGGCGCGCTCGGCTTCGGCCAGCGCGTGGCGCCGCAGCAGCTCGCCGGCGCGGCGCTGTCGCTGGCCGGCGTGCTGCTGGTGGTCTCGCGCGGCGAGTGGCAAACACTGGCGCAGCTGCAGCTCGTTGTGGGCGACTTCTACATCCTGACCGCTGCGCTGGCGTGGGCGGTGTACAGCTGGCTGCTGGTGCAACCGCCCGCCTGGCTGCGGCCGCCGCCGCGCGCCACGCTGCTGGCCTGGGGCTGGGCCGGCGTGCTGCTGGTGCAGATGCTGTTCGGCCTGCTCGCGGCCGGCGCGGCTGCGGCTTTCGAATCGGCCACGCTCGCGCCGACGCCCATCGACTGGCGCAATGGCTGGCTGTGGGCGGCGCTCGCCTTCGTCGCCGTCGGCCCCTCGATCGTGGCTTACCGCTGCTGGGGCCTGGGCCTGGTGCTGGGTGGGCCCACGCTCGCCGCGTTCTTCGCCAACCTCACGCCGGTGTTCGCGGCCGTGCTGTCGGCCGCGCTGCTCAACGAGGCCCCGCGTGGGTTCCACGCGTTGGCCTTCGCGTTGATCCTGTCGGGCATCGCCGCTTCGGCCTGGCGGCCGCGACCGGCCTGAGCACCGCCGCACCCGCAAGCACCCCCATGGCCATGACGACACCCCGCCCCGAACTCGTGCTGATCGCCGCGATGGACCGCGAACGCGCGGTCGGCCGCGCCGGCGAGCTGTTGTGGCACGAGCCGGCCGACCAGCGCCACTTCCGCGCCGCCACGCTCGGCCATCCGGTGGTGATGGGTCGCAAGACCTGGGACTCTCTGCCCGCGCGCTTTCGGCCGCTGCCCGGCCGGCGCAACCTCGTCGTCACGCGCAATGCGCAATGGCAGGCGGCGGGCGCAGAAGCCGTGACCTCGCTCGACGCGGCGCTGGGCCGGCTCGCCGATGCGGCGCGCGTGTTCGTGATCGGTGGCGCCGAGCTCTACGCGCTGGCCCTGCCCGAGGCCGACACCTTGCTGTTGACCGAAACCCAGCACCGCTTCGACGGCGCCGACGCCCACTTTCCGGCCTTCGATCGCAACGCCTACCGCGAAGTCTCGCGGCTGGCGCAGGTGGGCGCCGACGGCACGCCCTACGCCTTCGTGCGCTACGAGCGCCAGCGTCGGGATTGACGCAGCGCAAACCGGTGGCGGCGGGGTGCGCGCAAGCTCGCGCCCATGCACGCATGCCTGCGCATCATCCGGGACGAACATGCCAGCCTGACGTCCGTGCTGCGCGCCCTGCTCGCCCATCTGGAAAGCAGCCGTCACGACGGCACGCCGCCCGACTTCGCGCTGCTGCGCACGATGGTGTTCTACCTCGATGAGTTTCCCGAGAAGCGGCACCACGCCAAGGAGTCGGGGTTGCTGTTTCCGAAACTGCGCGCTCGCACGCCGCTGTCGCGTGAGTTGATCGACCGCCTCGACGACGACCATGCGCTGGGCGAGCGGCGCATCCGCGACCTGGAACATGCGCTGCTGGCCTTCGAGGTGCTGGGTGATGCGAGGCGGGCAGCCTTCACCCGCGAGGCCGACCGGTACGCCGGCTTCTACTTCGAACACATGTCGCTGGAAGAAAGACAGGTGCTGCCGCTGGCCGAGAAGGTGCTCACGCCGCGCGACTGGAGTGACCTGGACGACGCGTTCCTGGCCAACCGCGACCCGTTCGGCGCCCGTGGTCCCGAGGCGCTCTACGAGGCGCTCTACGAACGCATCGCTGCCGCGATGCCCGGCCTCTGACCGTCGCCGCTGCGCGGCACCTGCGACCGATGAAACGCACTGCAAACCAAGCTTCCCGCCACGGAACCGGCTCTGCCGGGCCGTAGGCGGGCGGCCCCCTCGGGGGGTAGCGAGCGAAGCGAGCGTGGGGGCTTCATTTCAGGCCAGCCCGCAATACGCCGCCACGCGTTGCCAGAGGCCGTGGCCGAGCGCCCAGCTCGAGCCGACGATCAACAGCGCCCCCGAGGCCCTCACCGCCCAGCGCAACCGGCCCACCTCCACACCGCGCGCCCAGGCCAACGGCAGCACCGCCAGGCCGAGCGACGACGTGGCGGCAAAGGCGGCCATCGCCGCGGCGCCCTGCAGCGGCGTGCTGGCCAAGGCCGCGACGACCAGGGCCGATTGCAGCAGCCCGCAGGGCAGGCCCACCCACAGGCTGCCGGCGCCCGCAGCCTGCAGCGGGCCGCTCATCGGCCGCCAGCCATCAGCGCCCGCGGGCGCTGGCGCGCTGCGGGCCGGCGCGCCGAGCCGTTCGAACCACGCCGGCAACGCGCCGGTGCAAAGCATCCATGCACCGATGCCAAGGGCCACCAGGTGCAACGCGGCCCACAGTGGGCGCAGCGCCGGCGCCAGGCCACCGAGCATCTTCAGCAGCACGACGCCCCCCGCCACCAGCGCGCCTGCGGCGACGTAGCCCGCGAGGCGACCGCCCAGGAAGCCGGCCCAGGCGGCGTTGTCGCCGCCACAGCGCCGCGCGAGGGCACTGCAAGGCGCACCACACATTGCCGTGCAATGCGGCGCACCCAACAGGCCGATCAGGCCAGCACTGGCGATCAGCGCGGCGTCCATCGGGAGCCTTCGACGCCGTCCACGGCTCAGGGCGCCTCGGCGCCGGGCTGTGGGTCGCGGCTGAGCAGCAGCGTGACCGACGCACCGACGCTGAAGAGCAACCAGAAGATCAGGAAGGTCAGCGTGTAGACGGCCTGCCGGCCCAGGCCCAGCGGTTCGCCGCCGAACCAGCGCAGGTCCATCGGGTCGAGCACCGCGAAAACCAGCATCTCGGCCACACCGGCCATGAAGAAGGCAGGCCAGAGCACGCGCAGCGCGTGCACCGCAAGGCGCCGCCGTTCACCGGGGGCTGTCATCGCCCCGCCCCTGGGCCGGCCGCACGCCGGTGGCCGCATGGTTGCGTGCCTGCACCGCCGGCGCAGCGCCGGCGGCCCGGGGTTGCACCCGCAACACCGGGTCGGCGCCGTCCATGGCGATGAACAGCGTGACAAACCCGGCGACGACCACCGTGGCCGGCCCGGCAATCACCAGCCATACCATCCGCACGCGCCACCATGGCAGCGACGGGCCGGCGGGCTGGGCCGCGCCGTGAGACTTCAGGTTGGACATCGAGGTCTCCTCAATTCTTCGGCGCACATGCGGCGAGGTTGTGGCGCAGTGCCGTTTACCGCGGCACGACGAAGGTCGATTTCTCGACCACCGACGCGCCAGTCACGGTGGCGGTGATGGTGAACGCCAGCGCGTGTGCGCCGCTGCCCGCGCGCGCCGCGGCCTCGGGCGACAGGCGCACGGCCACCGGCATCCAGCGGGACTCGGCCGGTCCCACCTCGATGGTGTCCGCCGAGGCCAGTGCCAGCCCGGCCAGCGCGGGGCCCACGGGTTCGACGGCCACGCGGTAACGCTGCAGCGTCTCGGTGGCGTTCATGATTTGCAGCCGGTAGCTGTTCTCGATGTTGCCCTCGCCAACCTGGCGAGCGAGCGCGCCACGGTCGCGCACCACGTCGACCTTGAACGGCAGGCGCAGCGCCAGGCTGGTCACGAAGGCGACCACGATGGCCACCATGACGGCGCTGTAGACGAGCACCCGCGGCCTGGCCACGCGACGCAGCATCTGCGCCGTGCTCCAGCGCCCTGCGATGCCGTTCTGCGTGGCGTAGCGCACGAGCCCGCGCGGGGTGCCCATCTTGTCCATCACCCCGTCGCAGACGTCGGCGCAGGCAGCGCAGCCGATGCATTCCATCTGCAGCCCCTGGCGGATGTCGATGCCGGTCGGGCAGACCTGCACGCACAGCGTGCAATCGATGCAGTCACCCAGACCGAGCGCGCGCGGGTCGGCGTTGCGCGGGCGCGGGCCGCGCGGCTCGCCGCGGGCGTCGTCGTAGGCCACCAGCATCGTGTCGTGGTCGAACATCGCGCTTTGAAAGCGCGCGTACGGGCACATGTACTTGCAGACCTGCTCGCGCATGAAGCCGGCGTTGCCCCAGGTTGCGAAGGCGTAGAACACGACCCAGAACCACTCCCAGGGCCCGTACGACAGCGTGAACGACTCGGCCCAAAGCTGGCGGATCGGCGTGAAGTAGCCGACGAAGGTGAAGCCGGTCCACAGTGCAAGCACGATCCACACCGCATGCTTGCCGCCCTTGCGCCAGAGCTTGTTCCAGCTCCAGGGGGCGGCGTCCAGCCGCTGGCGGCGCACGCGGTCGCCCTCGAACCCGCGCTCGATGGCCATGAAGACCTCGGTGTAGACGGTCTGCGGGCAGGCATAGCCGCACCACACCCGCCCGGCCACCGCGGTGACCAGGAACAGGCCGTAGGCCGACAACAGCAGCAGGACGGTGAGGTAGATGAAGTCCTGCGGGTACATCACCAGGCCGCCGAGGTAGAAGCGGCGCGAGGCCAGATCGAACAGCACCGCCTGGCGCTCGTTCCACTGCAACCAGGGCGTGCCGTAGAACACCAGCTGCGTCAGGCCCACCATCCACCAGCGCAGCACCGCGAAGCGGCCGCTGACCGAGCGTGGGTAAATCTTGGCCTGCTTCTCGTACAGCCAGATGGTCTTGGCCGCGTTCGGGGGCGTCACTCGGTCGTCTTCGCGGTCTTCAAGCTTGGCGCGGGCTGCGAGAGTTGCCATACATAGGCCGCGAGCACGTCGATCTGCTCCGGGCTCAAACGCCCTGCATGGGCCGGCATCGCATTGCTCTTGCCCTGGGTGATGGCCTGCACGATGGCCTGCTCGCCCCAGCCGTGGAGCCAGATCTTGTCACTCAAGTTGGGCGCGCCGAGCGCGATGTTGCCCTTGCCGCCCACGCCATGGCAGGCCGCGCAGGCGCCGAACTTCTCGCGACCGAGTTGCGCCGCGAGGTTGTCGTGCGCGCTGCCCGACAGGCTGAGCACGTAGTGCGCGAGGTTGCGAACGTCGCTGCTGTTGCCAACGGCAGCGGCCATCGGCGGCATCACGCCCTGGCGACCCGCGACAATCGTTTCCTTGATCTTGTCGATGCTGCCGCCCCACAGCCAGTCGCCGTCGGTCAGGTTCGGGAAGCCCTTGCTGCCACGCGCATCCGAGCCGTGGCAGGTGGCGCAGTTGTTGACGAACAGGCGCTCGCCGACGCCCATGGCCTGGGCGTCGCCGGCCAGCTGTTCGTGCGACATCGTGGCCAGACGCGCGTACAGGGGCGCGGACAGCGCGGCCGCCTTGGCGCGCTCTTCCTCGTACTGCGCGACGCTGCTCCAGCCGAGCGAACCGCGTGCGCTGCCGAAGCCCGGGTACAGCCACAGGTAGACCAGCGAGAACACCACGGTGATGATGAACAGCCACATCCACCAGCGCGGCAGCGGATTGTTGAGTTCACGCAGGTCCTCGTCCCACACGTGGCCGGTGGTCTCGTCGGCCGTGCCGTCGGCGCGCAGCACGACCTTGCGCCGCGCCGCGATGAAGAGCAGGACCAGGCACGCGACGAGTCCGAGCAGCGTCAGCGCCGCCACGTAGTACGACCAGATGGGCGCGTCGAAATCGCTCATGATTCGTCCGGCGGCAGCGCCGCTGCAGCCACATGTTCACCGCGTGCTCCGGCACGCCAGGTGCGCACGGCGAGCACGATGAAAAGCACGAAGGCCAGCACCGTGACGATGCTGCGAGCCAGGTTCAGATCCATCATCAAACCTCTTTTGTCACTTCACCGAGGTGCCGAGCACCTGGAGGTAGGCCACCAACGCATCGAGTTCGGTCTTGCCCTGGGTCTGCGCCGCGGCTTCGCCGATCTCTGCATCGGTGTAGGGCACGCCGACGCGGCGCAGCGCCGTCATGTGGCGCGCCACCTGGGCACCGTCGAGCAAGCTGCGTTCGAGCCACGGATAGGCCGGCATGTTCGACTCGGGCACCAGGTCGCGCGGCGCGATCAGGTGCAGGCGCTGCCACTCGTCGCTGTACTTGCCGCCCACGCGGTGCAGGTCGGGCCCGGTGCGCTTGCTGCCCCACTGGAACGGATGGTCGTAGACGAACTCGCCAGCCTTGGAGTACGGCCCGTAGCGCAGGGTCTCGGCCAGCAGGGGGCGGATCATCTGCGAGTGGCAGTTGTAGCAACCCTCGCGGGTGTAGATGTCGCGCCCGGCCAGCTGCAGCGGGGTGTAAGGCTTCAGGCCCGGCGCTGCCTCGGTGGTCGAGCGCTGGAAGAACAGCGGCACGATTTCGACCAGGCCGCCGACCGCGACGACGGCCAGGATCAGCACGATCATCAGCCAGTTGGTGGTCTCGATGCGCTCGTGACCTGTCTTTTTCTCGGTGGTGCTCATGTCGTCTTTTCTCTGGTCTCAGTACAGGGCCTCAACGCGTCCGGGGCGCGGCGGGAGGCGATGCTGCTGGGTGGCCACGGATCAGGCATGTGCCACCGCCGAGGGCACCCTGACCGGCGCAACGCGCCCACTGCGTGCCGTCATGACCACATTCCAGGCCATCACGAGCATGCCGAACAGGTACAGCACGCCGCCGAGAAAACGGATGAAGTAGAAGGGCCAGGTCGCCTTGACGCTTTCGACGAAGCTGTAGACCAGCGTGCCGTCGGGGTGCACCGCGCGCCACATCAGGCCCTGCATCACGCCGGCGATCCACATCGCGGCGATGTACAGCACGATGCCGAGCGTTGCGATCCAGAAGTGCAGTTCGATCGCGCGAACGCTGTACATCTGCGTGCGGCCGACCATGCGCGGGATCAGGTGGTACAGGCTGCCCATCGAGATCAGGCCGACCCAGCCGAGGGCACCGGAGTGCACGTGGCCGACGGTCCAGTCGGTGTAGTGCGACAGCGCGTTGACCGTCTTGATCGACATCATCGGACCCTCGAAGGTCGACATGCCGTAGAAAGACAGCGACACGATCAGGAACTTGAGGATCGGATCGTCACGCAGCTTGTGCCACGCACCCTGCAGCGTCATGATCCCGTTGATCATGCCGCCCCAGCTCGGCGCCAGCAGCACCAGCGAGAACAGCATGCCGACCGACTGCGCCCAATCGGGCAGCGCGGTGTAGTGCAGGTGGTGCGGGCCGGCCCACATGTAGGTGAAGATCAGGGCCCAGAAGTGGACGATCGACAGCCGGTACGAGTACACCGGGCGCTCGGCCTGCTTCGGGATGTAGTAGTACATCATCCCGAGGAAGCCTGCCGTGAGGAAGAAGCCGACCGCGTTGTGGCCGTACCACCACTGGATCATCGCGTCCTGCACGCCGGCGTAGGCCGAATAGCTCTTCATCAAGCCGGCTGGAATGGCCGCACTGTTGACGATGTGCAGCAGCGCCACCTT
>JAABTC010000063.1 GCA_011390055.1 Burkholderiales bacterium
CACGGCTCGATCGCTGGCCGCGCACCACCGATGCTCTCCCTCGCCCGCCTCACACTGCGCCGTGCCCGCCAGGAACGCCTGCCGCAAGTGGCTGGCAGCCTCGCGTTCACGACCCTGCTGTGCATCGTCCCGCTGCTGGCCGTGAGCTTCGCGCTGTTCACGCACTTTCCCGTCTTCGACCGCTTCGAGGGCGCGCTCGAACGCTACCTGCTGGCCGGGCTGCTGCCCGCGGACATCGCGCGCAGCGTGCTGCGGCTGCTGCACCGGTTCGCGGCCAATGCGGGCGGGCTGGGCTGGGCGGGCTCGGCCTTTCTGCTCGGCGCTGCGGTCGCGTTGCTGTGGACGGTCGAGCGCGAGCTGAACCAGATGTGGAACGTGCGGCGCAGCCGGCCCCTCGTCAAACGCATCGGTCTGTACCTGTTGATCCTCGCACTCGGCCCGCCGTTGCTCGGCGTGAGTCTGTGGGCCACGACCACGGTGCTCGGCGCCTCGCTCGGCTGGCTCGGGCCGCTGCCGCCTTCGGCCACGTTCGTGTTGAACCTCGGCCCGCTGGCGCTCAGCGCCGTGGGCCTGGCGGGCCTGTTCTACTTCGTGCCGAACACCCGGGTACGGCGGCGCGATGCGATCGTCGGCGGCCTGCTCGCCGCCATCGCGCTCGAGCTCGGCAAGCGCGGCTTCGCGGCCTACGTGTTGAAGATCCCCACCTACCAGGCGCTCTATGGCGCCCTGGCGGTGTTCCCCCTGTTCATGCTGTGGGTCTACTTCTCGTGGCTGGTCACGCTGGCCGCGGCGCTCGTCGCGGCCAACCTCGGGCGCGGCGCAGCGCGGGGCGGTTGAGGGCGGTGGCGCCCTGCTAATCCCCTGTCGGCGCAATCCTGAACTCGAGCACCGCGACGTGCCGCTCCAGCGCATCGGCCAGGCGCTGAACACCGCTGCGGTCGTTGGTGCGCAGCACCATGCCGTGGCGGCGGATGCCGCCTTCGCCGTCGTAGCGGTGGCTGAAGTTGGCCACCGAGAAGCCCATGTCCCTCAGCATCTCGCGCAGCGCGTCTTCGTCCAGGCCGGTGTTGCGGGCCACGCGCACGTCGAACTGGTAGTAGGCCTGGGTCGGCATGCGCGCTTCGATCCAGCGAAAGAAGGACAGCACGCCGACCGTGATGACGACCGAGACCACCAGCGGAAAGTAGAACCCGATGCCGGCCAGGATGCCGATGGCCGAGGTGATCCAGATCGAGGCGGCGGTGGTCAGGCCGCGCACCGACAGGCCGTCTTTCATGATCGCGCCGGCGCCCAGGAAGCCGATGCCGGTCATGATGCCCTGCGCCATGCGCGTCGGGTCGATGGTGGTGGCACCTCCGCGGGCCGTGTGGAACCACGAGGCCTCGTACACCGTCACCAGCATCAGCAGCGCCGACGCGGTGCTGACCAGCGCATGGGTGCGGAATCCCGCTGGTCGGCCCTGGTAGGAGCGTTCGTAGCCGATCACCGCCCCCGCCGCCAGCGCGACCAGCAGGCGGGTCAGCATTTCGATGTCGTCGGTTTGGAGTTGCATGGGTGGGAACGTGCCCCGGTCGGGGCGTGGGATCGAAGGTCCATGCTACCTCTCAGGGTCGCCCCGCTGGACACGGCATGGGGCTTGCATACAGTCGGCGCTCTTGCCTGTCTTTCCCCGATGGCATTCGTCAAGGAGTCCGCTCATGTTCTCAGCCTTCAAACCGGCCGCACTGGCCGCCGCCACGCTCGTTGCGTCTGTGACGGCCCTGGCCCCCCTGCCCGCTGCGGCGCAGCAGAAGTTCATCACCGTCGGCACCGGTGGCGTGACCGGCGTGTACTACGCCGCCGGTGGCGCCATCTGCCGCCTGGTCAACAAGGACCGCGCCAAGCACAACATCCGCTGCTCGGTCGAGTCGACCGGCGGCTCGGTCTTCAACATCAACACGATCAAGGCGGGCGAGCTCGACCTCGGCTTCGCGCAGAGCGACGTGCAGTTCAACGCCGCCAAGGGCCAGGCGAACTTCAAGGAAGGCGGCGCCTACGGCGACCTGCGCGCGGTGTTTTCGGTGCACCCCGAGCCCTTCACGGTGGTCGCCCGCAAGGAAGCGAACGTCAAGAGCTTCGCCGACTTCAAGGGCAAGCGCTTCAACGTCGGCAACCCCGGCTCCGGCACCCGCGCCTCGCTCGAGGAGATGATCGCGGCGATGGGCTGGAAGCTCGGCGACTTCTCGCTGGCCTCCGAACTCAAGGCCGACGAGCACGGCCCAGCCCTTTGTGACGGCAAGATCGACGGCTTCTTCTACGGCGTCGGCCACCCCAGCGCCAACATCCAGGACCCGACCACCTCCTGCGGCGCCAAGCTGGTCTCGGTCACCGGCCCGGCCATCGACAAGCTGATCGCCGACAAGCCCTACTACGCCAAGGCCACCATTCCCGGCGGCCTGTACCCGAACAACCCCGACCCGACGACGACCTATGGCGTGCTGGCCACCGTCGTCGCCTCCACCAAGGCGCCGGCCGACTCGGTCTACCAGGTGGTCAAGGCGGTGTTCGACAACTTCGACGAGTTCAAGAAGCTGCACCCGGCGCTGGCCAACCTGAAGCCCGAAAGCATGATCAAGGACGGCTTGTCCGCGCCGCTGCACGAGGGTGCGGTGCGCTACTACAAGGAAAAGGGCTGGATGAAGTAAGGCGCGTGCCGCGGCCCGGGAGACCGGGCCCGTTCTACCGATCGCCCTGAGGTATCGAAGGGAGGGCCTTGTACCGAGGCCGGGCTTCGATACCTCAGCCTGGACGGGTTCAAGTGGGGTTGCGCCTTGGCCACCGACATCGAAAAAGCCCCCGAGGCGCTGCAAAACCTCGTCGCCGAAGTCGACACCGGCGCCCGCAAGGCCCCGGGGTTGGCGGGGCTCGTCATCTTCACGGTCTCGCTGGCCTGGGCCCTGTTCCAGCTCTGGTACGCATCGCCGTTGCCGTTCACCTTCGGCATCGGCATCCTGAACGACACCGAGGCGCGGGCGCTGCACCTGGGCTTCGCCCTCTTCCTGGCCTTCGCGGCCTGGCCGGCGTTCAAGCGCTCACCGCGCAACCGCGTGCCGGCGGTCGATTGGTTGCTTGCGCTCGCTGGCGCCTTCGCCGGCGCCTACCTGCTGCTGTTCTACAACCAGCTCGCCACGCGGCCCGGCCAGCCGACGACGATGGACATCGCGGTGGCCGCCACCGGTCTGGTGCTCTTGCTCGAGGCCACGCGGCGCGCGGTCGGCTGGCCGATGTCACTGCTGGCGGTGATCTTCATCGCCTACGCGATGCTCGGGCCCTACATGCCCGACGTGCTGTCCCACAAGGGAGCATCGCTGAACCGGCTGATGTCGCACCTTTGGCTGACGACCGAGGGCGTCTACGGCATCGCGCTCGGTGTGTCGACCGGTGCGATCTTCGTCTACGTGCTGTTCGGCACCCTGCTCGACCGCGCGGGCGGCGGCAATTACATGATGCAGGTCAGCTTCGCGGCGCTCGGCCACCTGCGCGGCGGGCCGGCCAAGGTCGCGGTGATCTCCTCCGGGCTCAACGGCATGATCAGCGGCAGCTCGGTGAGCAACGTGGTGTCCGGCGGCATCTTCACGATCCCGCTGATGAAGAAGGCCGGCTACGGCGGCGTCAAGGCCGGCGCGATCGAGACCATGAGCTCGGTCAATGGCCAGATCATGCCGCCGGTGATGGGCGCGGCGGCCTTCCTGATGGTCGAGTACGTGGGCATCCCCTACGCCCAGATCGTCAAGCATGCGCTGCTGCCGGCCGTGCTGTCGTACATCGGCCTGTTCTACATCGTCCACCTCGAGGCGTTGAAGATGGGCATGAACCCCGTCATCAACCGCGCGCCGCGGCCGCTGGCGACCAAGGCGCTGCGTTTCGGCCTGGGGCTGTCGGGCACGGTCGTCGTGATCGGCGCGTTGTATTACCTGTTTGCCGCGATCAAGGCCGGCCTCGGCGCCGCGGCGCCCTGGGCCGTCGGCGCGGTGGTGCTCCTGCTTTATGCCATCAGCGTGCACCAGGCCGCGCAGAGCCCGGACCTGCCCGACGACATCGACATCGACAACCCGAAGCCGCTCGACACCTGGCCCACGGTGCGCGCCGGCCTGCACTTCCTGATGCCGATCGGCACGCTGATCTGGTGCCTGATGGTCGAGGAACTCTCGCCGTCGCTCTCGGCCTTCTGGGCCATCGTGGTGCTGATCGTGTTGATGCTGACGCAGCGCCCACTGATCAAGCTGCTGCGCAAGGAACACGTCGGCGATGCATGGACGCGCGGCTGGCACGAAGTCATCGGCGGCCTGACGGACGGCTCGCGCAACATGATCGGCATCGGCGTGGCCACCGCCACGGCGGGCATCATCGTCGGCGGCATCACGCTGACCGGGTTGGGCCTGCGCATGACCGACTTCGTCGAGTTCGTCTCGCAGGGCAACGTCCTGGTGATGCTGCTCTTCATCGCCTTCGTCTGCCTGGTGCTGGGCCTGGGCGTGCCGACCACCGCGAACTACGTGCTGGTGGCCACGCTGATGGCACCGGTGGTGGTCGAGCTCGGCGCGCAGAGCGGGTTGATCATTCCGCTGATCGCGGTGCACCTGTTCGTCTTCTACTACGGGATCATGGGCGACATCACGCCGCCGGTGGGCCTGGCCACCTTTGCCGCGGCAGCCATCAGCGGCGAGGATGCGATCGCCACCGGCGTCCAGGGCAGCATCTATGCGTTGCGCACCGTGATCCTGCCCTTCATCTGGATCTTCAACCCGTCGCTGTTGCTGATCGATGTGAACTCCTGGCTCGACGTGTTCCTGGTGGCCGGCGCATCGACGTTGGCGATGCTGGCCTTCGCCGCGCTAACGATGAACTGGATGCGTGTGCGCCTGAAAGCCTGGGAATGGATGCTGCTGGCGCTGGCCGTGGTGCTGATGTTCCGCCCCGATTTCTTCATGGACCGCATCGCGCCCGAGTACCAGACCGTGCCGGCCACGCAGGCAGCCACCGTCGCCGGCCAGTTGCCCGCCGGCGCGCGCCTGGTGGCAGTGATCGCCGGTACCACGCTCGAAGGCCGCGAGCTGACCAAGACCGTGGCCGTCAACCTCGGCCCCGCCAACCCCGACGGGCGCAAGCGCCTGGCCGCCGCCGGGCTGACGCTGATGACGCTGGGCGACAAGGTGCAGGTGATGTCGGCCAAGTTCGGCAGCGCCGCGCGCAAGTCGGGCTTCGAGGAAGGCTTCGACATCGTCGAGCTCAAGCTGCCGAGCGGCCGTTCTTCACCGTACTGGTTCTACCTGCCGGGGCTGCTGCTGATCGTGCTCGTATGGTGGTCTCAAGGCCGCCGCCTCCCACAACCCGTCCGCACCCCCTAACCCGTTCGCACCCCACAACCCGATCGCACCCCACAACCCGTTCGCGCTGAGGTATCGAAGCGCACGCCCCCATGACCCACGTCATCCACCGCAGCCTGCGCGCCACGCCCCCCGTCGCGGTCGGAGGCGAAGGCGTCTGGCTGATCGACGCGAACGGCAAACGCTACCTCGACGCCAGCGGCGGCGCGGCGGTGTCATGCCTTGGCCACGGCCACCCCGACGTGCTGGCCGCGATGCATGCGCAGATCGACGCGCTGGCCTACGCGCACACGGGATTCTTCACCAGCGAGCCCGCCGAACAGCTGGCCGACCACCTCGCCGCCCACGCGCCGGAGGGCCTGACCAACGTCTACTTCGTCAGCGGCGGCTCCGAGGCGATGGAAGCGGCGCTCAAGCTCGCGCGACAGCACTTCGTCGAGATCGGCCAGCCCGAACGCACCCTTTTCATCGGCCGGCGCCAGAGCTACCACGGCAACACGCTGGGCGCGCTCGCCGTCGGCGGCAACGAATGGCGGCGCAAGCAGTTCGCGCCGCTGCTGATCGACGTGCTGCGCGTGTCGGCGTGCTACGCGTACCGTGATCAGCGCGACGCCGAAACCGAGGCCCGCTACACCCAGCGTCTGCTCGACGAACTCGACGCGGTGATCGTCGCCGCCGGCCCGCAGCGCGTGATCGGCTTCTGCGCCGAAACGGTGGTCGGCGCCACGCTCGGCGCGGTGCCCGCGACCGCCGGCTACTTCCAGGGCGTGCGCGAGATCTGCGACCGCCACGGCGTGCTCTGGATCGCCGACGAGGTGATGTGCGGCATGGGCCGCACCGGCACCCTGCACGCGGTGGAGCAAGAGGGTGCCGTGCCCGACCTGATGATCATCGCCAAGGGCCTGGGCGGCGGCTACCAGCCGATCGGCGCGGTGCTGGCGCACGAACGCGTGGTCGCGCCGCTGCGCGACGGCAGCGGCATGTTCCAGCACGGCCACACCTACCTCGGCCACCCGACGGCCTGCGCCGCTGCGCTCGCGGTCCAACGTGTGATTGCGCGCGACGGCCTGCTGGCCAACGTGCGCACGCGCGGCGAGCAGTTGATGGCCGCGCTGCGCGAGCGCCTGGGCGCACACCGCCATGTCGGCGACATTCGCGGCCGGGGCCTCTTCGTCGGCGTCGAACTGGTGCGGGACCGTGCAAGCAAGGCGCCGTTCGATCCGGCGCAGAAACTGCACGCCAAGGTCAAGGCCCGCGCCTTCGCCAACGGCCTGCTCTGCTACCCGATGGGCGGCACGATCGACGGCCAGCGCGGCGACCACGTGCTGCTGGCGCCCCCTTTCATCGTCAGCGAGGCCGAGATCCAGAACCTCGTCGACCGCCTGGCCGCGTCAATCGACGAGGCACTGACTTCATAGCACCCACCCCGCTCGTCCTGAGGTACCACCCCGCTCGTCCTGAGGTATCGAAGGATCGTCCTGAGGTATCGAAGGACCTCTCCCAAACACCGGCCACCCACCCCAGAACTCATGGACCGCCTGCCCGCCATCCCCCCCGACCAGTGGACCCCCGCCCAGCGCGAAGTCGCCGAAGCCATGATCGCCGGCCCTCGCGGCGCTGTGCTCGCGCCCTTCAGACCCCTCTTGCGCAGCCCCGAGCTGGCCGGCCACCTGCAACGCGTCGGCGAGTACCTGCGCTACCGCAGCCGCATCGGGGTGCGCCTGACCGAGCTCGCGATCCTGGTCACCGCCAGCGAGTGGCAGCAGCCGATCGAATGGGCCATCCACGCGCCGATTGCCGAGCGTGAGGGCATCGCGCCCGACACCATCGCCGCGCTGCAGCGGCGCGAGCGCCCGGCAGCGATGGCCGACGACGAGGCGGCGGTCTACGACGTGTGCAGCGAACTGCACCGCGAGCGCTCGATCGGTGACGCCACCTGGGCCCGCGCGATCGCGCAGTTCGGCGAAGACGGCGTCGTCGACCTGATCGGCATCAACGGCTACTACGCGATGCTGGCGATGGTGATGAATGGGGCGAGGACCGAGGCGTAGTGCGCACGCAAGCTACGCGTTCTTTCCCGGGCTGACCCGGCAGCTGCTGAAGCCGAGCAGCGTGTACGCCGGGCAAAAGCCAACCGCAGCCGTGAGCAGAGGGACCACGCCGATCCAGCCCCAGAGGCCGATGGTACCGGTCAGGGTGAGCGCGATCAGCGCGACGCCGAGCACGACGCGGAGGATGCGGTCGATGCCGCCGACGTTGGACTTCATGGTGCGATCCCTGTGACTTGAGCCGGCAAGGCACCGGCATGCAAAGTCTGCGCGGCCGCGGCGGTCCAGTCGGTGACCTGGGTCACACAGCGGCCACGCGGGGCGCGCCTTGCCGCCCTCGGTCAGGCGGGCGGCAGGCTGCCGCTGCCGTCGGCCAGGGCGCGCAACGACCGACCGTCGAGCAGATCGAAGCGTTCGCGCGCGAGCGCCACCCAGCCGGCCCCTTCGAAACGCTTGAGCAGCCGCGTCACCATCTCGCGCACCGTGCCGAGTTCGTCGGCCAGCGCCTGGTGCGTGGTGTGCACGCTGGCGCGCGCCGTGGCCGAGCAGTGCGCCGGCCAGTCGCTGGTCGAGCCGCTGGAAAGCCACGGCCTCCGCCAGCGCCATCAGTTCGGCCAGCCGGTCGGCGAAAACGCCGAACACCATGCGCCGGAACGGCTCCTGTGCAGCCCAGCGGGTGAAGCCGGTTGGTGACAGGTGGAGCAACTCGGTGTCCTCGTCGGCCACGCCG
>JAABTC010000064.1 GCA_011390055.1 Burkholderiales bacterium
CGACCACCCCGCCGGCACGCAGCAACGCCGGCGCGTCGGCGGACTGCGCCAGCGCGGGCAGCGCCGGCCAGGCGAGCGCTGCGCCGAGCAGGCGGCGCCGCGGCAGCCCTCGGTCAGGGGCAAGCAGTGCGAGGCTGTCTTTCATCTTGGGACTCTCCAGCAAGTGCAAACGCCGGCATGAACGCTACAGCACCGGGCTGCGGATCAGATGGTCGAACGCCGAAAGCGCCGCCTTGGAGCCCTCGCCGCTGGCGATGATGATCTGCTTGTACGGCACGGTGGTCACGTCGCCCGCGGCGAACACGCCGGGCAGGCTGGTGCCGCACTTCTCGTCGATCAGGATCTCGCCGTACTTCGACAGCTCGACCGTCCCGCGCAGCCACTCGGTGTTGGGCACCAGACCGATCTGCACGAACACACCTTCGAGCGCCACGTGGTGCGCCTGTCCGCTGACCCGGTCTTTGTAGGCCAAACCGTTCACGCGGCCGTCGGCACCGGTGATCTCGGTGGTCTGCGCGCCGGTGTGGATCTCGACGTTGGGCAGGCTCTTCAGCTTGTTCACCAGCACCGCATCGGCCTTGAGCTGGTCGGCGAACTCGATCAGCGTCACGTGGGCCACCAGGCCGGCGAGATCGATCGCGGCCTCGACGCCCGAGTTGCCGCCGCCGATCACGGCCACGCGCTTGCCCTTGAACAGCGGGCCGTCGCAGTGCGGGCAGTAGGCCACGCCCTTGTTCTTGTACTCCTGCTCGCCCGGCACGTTGACGTTGCGCCAGCGCGCGCCCGTGGCCAGCACCACCGAACGGCTCTTCAGCGCCGCACCGTTGGCCAGCGTGACGGTGATCTCGCCGCCCGGCTGCGGTGCGGGCTCGATCGCGGTGACGCGCTGGCTGTTCATGATGTCCACGCCGTAGCTGCGCACCTGCGACTCCATCGCGGCCGCGAACTTCGGGCCCTGCGTTTCCTGCACCGAGATGAAGTTCTCGATGCCCATCGTGTCCAGCGTCTGGCCGCCGAAGCGCTCGGCCACGACGCCGGTGCGGATGCCCTTGCGCGCGGCATAGACCGCTGCCGCTGCACCGGCCGGGCCGCCGCCGACGATCAACATGTCGAAGGCTTCTTTCGCGCCCAGCTTGGCGGCGTCGCGCGCGGCCGCGCCGGTGTCGACCTTGGCCAGGATGTCGGCGATCTCGATGCGGCCCGAGTGGAACATCGCCCCGTTCAGGAAGACCATCGGCACGGCCATGATCTGGCGCGATTCGACCTCGGCCTGGAACAGGCCGCCGTCGATCGCCACGTGGCGCACGCGCGGGTTCAAAACCGCCATCAGGTTGAGTGCCTGCACCACGTCCGGGCAGTTGTGGCAGCTCAGCGACATGTAGGTCTCGAAGACGAAGTCACCCTCCAGCGCCTGGATCTGCTCGATCACGTCCGCATCGACCTTCGGCGGATGTCCGCCGGCCTGCAACAGCGCCAGCACCAGCGACGTGAACTCGTGACCCATCGGGATGGCGGCGAAGCGCACTCCCATGTCCACACCGGCCGGGCTGATCGAGAACGACGGGCGACGCGCATCGCTGCCGTCGTGGCGCACGGCGATCTTGTCGCTGAGCGCGCCGATCTCGTCGAGCAGGTCGCGCATCTCCTGCGAGGCCGGGCGGTCGTCGAGCGAGGACACCAGTTCAATGGGTCGTGTCACACGCTCGAGGTAAGCCTTGAGCTGGGCTTTCAGGCTGTCGTCCAACATGGGGTGTCCTTCGCTGACGGGTGCTTAGATCTTGCCGACGAGGTCGAGCGACGGGGTCAGCGTCTTGGCGCCTTCCTGCCACTTGGCCGGGCAGACCTGGCCGGGGTTCTTGGCCACGTACTGGGCCGCCTGCACCTTGCGCAGGGTTTCCTTGACGTCGCGAGCGATCGCGTTGTCATGGATTTCGACCGTCTTGATGATGCCGTCGGGGTTGATCACGAAGGTGCCGCGCAGCGCCAGGCCCTCGGCATCGATGTGCACGCCGAACATGCGCGTCAGCGTGTGGGTCGGGTCACCGACGAGCGGAAACTTCGCCTTGCCGACGGCCGGGCTGGTTTCATGCCACACCTTGTGCGAGAAGTGGGTGTCGGTGGTGACGATGTAGACCTCGGTGCCCATGTCCTTGAACTTGGCATAGTTGTCGGCGGCGTCTTCGACTTCGGTCGGGCAGTTGAAGGTGAAGGCGGCCGGCATGAAGATCAGCACGGACCACTTGCCCTTGAGGCTCTGCTCGGTGACTTCGATGAACTTGCCGTTGTGGAAGGCTTGTGTCTTGAACGGCTGGACTTGGGTGTTGATGAGGGACATGGATGCTCCGTGGGTGGGATGGTGAAAAACTCTCGACCAGCGCAGTATTGCTGCGCCGCGTCATTGTGTGGATGGATTGCGCAAATAACCTCAATTGTCAAAGACTATTGATCCACGCGCGGCGCAGGCCGGTCGGGCCACGAGGCCGTCATCCAAAAGGTCGGACCTTCCCGACCCGGCCCGCTACTGCGCCGGGTCGCGGAGGTCCCAGCGGACCTTGTCGATCGCCGCGAGCAGCTCGGGCGTGAGTTGCGTGTCCCAGGCGTCGACACACTCGTCGAGCTGGGCCAGCGTGGTCACGCCGATGATCGTGCTCGCCACACGCCAGTTGCGGTAGCAGAAAGCCAGCGCAACGTTCGTCGGCGTCAGTCCGTGCTCGCGTGCCAGCGCGTTGTAGCGCCGCGCAGCGGCCAGCGTCGCAGGCCGGCCCCAGCGCTGCTGCCGGAAGCGCTCGAACAGGTGCATGCGGGCGTTGCCCCCGGGCTGCTCGAAGCCGTGTTCGTCGTACTTTCCGCTCAGCAGGCCAAAAGCCAGGGGCGAGTAGGCGAGCAGCCCGACCCCGCTGCGGTACAGCGTCTCGTCCAGGCCGTTGTCGACCGCCCGGTTGACCAGGCAGTACGGGTTCTGCACGCTGGCGATCCGCGGCAGCCCGTGCTGCTCGGCCATCCGCACGAACTCGGCCACGCCCCACGGGGTCTCGTTCGACAGCCCGATCGCTCGCACCTTGCCCGCCTGCACGAGCTTGCCCAGCGCCTGGAGCTGGTCTTGGATCGAGGTCTGCGGCGCCTCGAGCGTCGGGTCGAAGTAGATCGAGCCGAAGGGCAGCGCATTGCGGTTGGGCCAGTGGATCTGGTAGAGGTCGATGACGTCGGTCTGCAACCGGCGCAGGCTGTCGTTGCAGGCCTCTTCGATCGCCGCCGGCGTCAGGTCAAGCGCGCCGCCGCGGATCCAGGCCATGCCGCGTGCCGGACCCGACACCTTGGTGGCCAGGCACACCCGCTGCCGCATGCCAGGCCGCGCGGCGAACCAGCGACCGAGGATCGTCTCGGTCCGGTTGTAGGTGCTGGCCATCGGCGGCACCGGGTACATCTCGGCGGTGTCGAGGAAGTCGACGCCACGTTCGACCGCACGGTCGAGGATGGCGAACGAGCCCGCCTCATCGACCTGCTCGCCGAAGGTCATGGTGCCCAGGCAGATGGGGCTCACCTGCAGGTCGGAGTGGCCGAGTCGGAGGCGTTGCATGGTGGCGGAGTTTGCCTCATCGCTGTCCGCGCCCCGGCTGGGGTACAAACGCACAGGGGCACGGGGAGACCGCCATGATCCTGATCGTTGGAGCCACCGGCCAGCTCGGTCGCACCACCGCGCTCGCGTTGCTGAAGCAGGGGCATGCGGTGCGCGCCTTGGTGCGTGACCGGGGTCGCGCCGCCGACCTGCAGCGCGCCGGTGCCGAGGTCGTCATCGGCGACCTGACCGATCCGCGCTCGCTCGAGCTGGCCTGCAAGGGAGCCGAGCGCGTCTTCGCCTGCGCGCACGCGCTGCTCGGCCGCGGCGCCCAGTCGAGTGCCCAGGTCGACCATGTCGGCCACAGCGCGCTGGTCGCCGCGGCGCGCGATGCCAAGGTCGAACACTTCGTCTACACCTCGGCGATGGGGGCCCGGGCCGACCACCCGGTCGACTTCTTTCGCACCAAGCACGAGATCGAGGCGGTCGTGAAGGGCAGCGGCATGGGTTGGACCATCCTGCGCCCCACCTCGTTCATGGAACAGCATGTGCACCAGCTCAACGGGCAGATGCTGCTCGAACGCGGCTTCACGATCGTCATCGGCCCGGGCACCAAGCCGCGCAACTTCGTCGCCGTGCGCGACGTGGCGCCGTTCGCGGTGCTTGCACTGACGCAGGACGACCTGGCCGGCCGCACGCTCGAGGTCGGTGGACCCGACAACCTGGGCAACGCCGAGGTCGCGGCGATGTACGCGGTGCGCGCGCGCAAGGGGCGCGTGCACCATGTGTCCGCCCGCGCGGCGGCGGTACTGGCCACGCTGGTGCGGCCGCTGCACGAGGGCGTGGCGCGCGTGCTCGATCTGGCCACGCAGCCCGAGTCGGCGATGCCCGAAAGCTGGGACCCCGCTCGATCGCTGGCCGAATTCCCGCGTCAGTTGACCAGCGTCGACCAATTCGTCGACGAACGCATCGCCGACTGGCGGCGCGCGCAGCGTGGCAGATAGACCACCCCCGAAGCGGCTGCGCCGCTCCCCCTCGAGGGGGCACCGCTGGCGGACCGGCAAAGCCGGATCCGCGGCGTTTGCTTGGCAAGTCCCTCAATCGAGCGGGCGGCCCGCGGCGGACTTCGCGCGCTCTTCCTCCTGCAGCCGCAGCAGGCGGCGCTGGACCTTGCCGGTGGTCGTCATCGGCAGCGCGTCGACGAATTCGATCTCTTTCGGGTACTCGTAGGGCGCGAGCTGGCCGCGCACATGCTGCTGCAGCTGCTCGACCAGCGCTGCGTCGCCGCTGTAGCCCGGAGCCAGCACCACGTACGCCTTGACGACCGCACCCCGCTCGGCGTCGGGCTTGGGCACCACGGCGGCGTTCGCCACGGCCGGGTGCTTGACCAGGCAGTTCTCGACCTCGCTCGGCCCGATGCGGTACCCCGCGGCCTTGAACATGTCGTCGCTGCGGCCCTGGTACCAGAGGTAGCCGTCCGCGTCCATCACCGCGATGTCGCCGGTACGGCACCACGAATCGTCGGGGTCCCCAGTGAACTTGGCCCGCGTGGCGGCCGCGTTGTTCCAGTAGCCAAGAAAGAACACCGGATCGCGGTCGCCGTGGATGTCGCGCCGGTGCACCGCGACATCGCCCGGCGTGCCGCGCGGCACCTCGTCGCCGGCGTCGTCGAGCACGGCGATGCGGTGGCCCGGATAGGGGCGGCCCATGCTGCCCGGCCGCGCGGGCCAGCCGGGATGCGTGCGGCCGTCGACGCCGACGTAGGCTCCGCAGTTGCCGACGATGTAATTGATCTCGGTCTGGCCGAACATCTCGTTGACGGTGACGCCCAGCGCATCGCGGCAGTAGGTGAAGACCGCATCACCGACGGCCTCGCCGGCGCTCATCAATGCGGCCAGCCGCAAGCCCGGGTAACGGCGCTGTGGCTCGGGCACCGCTTTCATCATGGCCTTCAGCGCGGTGGGGAAGAGAAAGCTGTGCGTGACACCGTGCCGCTGCATCAGTTCGAACGAGCGCTCGGCCGAAAAGCGCCCCCGGCTGCCCAGGATCGTTCGGCCGAAGTAGAGCGTCGGCAACAGCGCGTCCATCAGCCCGCCGGTCCAGGCCCAGTCGGCGGGTGACCAGAACACGCCGGACGCATGCGGAAAGCCGTTCTGGCTGCAGACGAAACCGCTCAGATTGCCGATCAGCGCGCGCTGCGGGATCAACGCGCCTTTGGGTGCACCGGTGGTGCCGCTGGTGTAGATCAGCACGGCGGGGTCGTCGGCGCGGGTGCGCGCCACCTTCGCCGCTGGCGCGCCGTCGGCCGTACCCTCGGGCCACGCGAGGTCGGCGCCTGCGTCCTGGCCACCAACGGACAACACACAGCGCAGCGCCGGGCACTCGCGGCGCAGGCTCTGCAAGGTCGGCACCAGGCCGCTGTCGGCGATGGCCAGCACGGCCTGACTGTCGCGCAGGCGAAAGCCGAGCGCCTCGGGTCCGAAGAGCATCGACAGCGGCATGGCGACGGCGCCGAGCGCGCTCACCGCCATGTAGGCCACCGCGGTCTCGATGCATTGCGGCAACACGATCGCCACGCGATCGCCTCGCACCACGCCCTCGGCCTGCAGCACGGCTGCCAGACGCAGGGCGGCAAGATTCAGCGCGGCATAGGAAGCGCGCTCCACGTCGCCCGTCTCGCTCTCGCACACCACGGCCACGGCGTCGGGCGTCTCGCGCGCCCAGCGGGCGCAACAGGCTTCATAGAAGCTGAAACGCTCGGGCACCTGCCAGCGAAACTCGGCATGCAGGCACGCATGCACATCGGCCATCGGCGCGACGGCAGCCGCATGCAAGGGGAGCGTCGGATTCATGGAGGCAAGACCAGATCGGCCACCACCGCCCGGTGGTCCGATGCATCGCCGGCAGCGACGAAGCTGTCGATGACGTCGATCTCCGGGCTCACGTAGATGTGGTCGATGCGCAGGAAATCATAGCCCCAGCGCAGTGTGTGCCCGTAGCTGTAGCCATAGCCCCGGCCGGCCAGCGAAAACGCGTTGCGCAAGCCCACCGCTTCGAGCGTCGCCAGCACTGGCGAGGATGGCGGCGCGTTCAGGTCGCCGCCCAGCACCAGCGGGCCCGCTTCGCCAGCAAGGTCGCGCGCAAGCTTCTGGGCTTGCGTCATGCGCCGCGCATGATTGAGTTGCCACCCGAGCAACCCGCCCAGCCCCTCGTGACGCGCGGCCATCAGCCCGGCGCGCGGCGACTGGAAGTGCGCCGTCACCACCGTGAGCGGCTTGCCGTCGACATCGATGCGGCAACGCAGGTAGCGGTGGCTTTCCGATTCAAAACCGATCTGCCCGGCCGTGCAAGCCGCGATGGGGAACCGGCTGGCCACGACGTACTGGCCCTCCGCATAGACATGGCTCAAGCCGAACACGGCCGGTCCGTCGCTGACCGGTCGCTCGCTGCGCTCGATGAGCAGCCCGTGCGCATCCTGCATCACCAGCAGGTCGGGCGCGTGGCGTGCCACCGCCAACCCGAGCGCCTCCAGCCCGTCCGGCTGTTCCATCGTCTGCACAGCCTTGATGTTGTACGTCATGATGCGGATCGACCGGGGGTGCTCGCGTGCAGCGTTCCACTGCAGGCCCATGCCCGGGCCGAGCAGCGCCACCAGCGCCAGCAGGCATGCCGCCACCCAGATCCGTCCCAGCCAGGGGCTGATCAGCAAGGCCAGCAAGCACGGCAACAGCAGCCACGCATAGGGCAGAAATCGCACCAATTCGAGCCCCACGCTGTCGCTGTCGTCCGCTTGGTGCGCGATCACGCGCAAGGTCACGCCGAGCACCACCGCCAGCACACCCAAGCCGGCGGCCCGATGCACCAGCAGGCGCAGCCTGCGCAGGTTCACCGCACGGTCTGCGGAGCGAACGCCGCCAACCGCTCGCCGCTGATGCGGCAAATGCGCCAATCGGGCATCACCGTGGCGCCCATGCGTTCGTAGAACGCGATCGCGTCGGCGTTCCAGTCGAGCACGCTCCATTCGAAGCGGCCGCAGCCGCGTTCGACGGCCAGCGCGCCCAGGTGGTCGAGCAGGGCCTTGCCCAGACCACGCCCGCGGTGCGAGGGCCGCACGTACAGGTCTTCGAGGTAGAGCCCCGGACGCGCGAGGAAGGTCGAGAAATTGCCGAAGAAAAGCGCGAAGGCCACCAGTTCGCCGCGATCGTCGGCAACGACGCACTCGGCCGAAGGCCGGTCACCGAACAGGTGGGGTCGCAGGCGCTGGGGTGTCGCTTCGACCAGATGGGTCAGTTGCTCGAACTCGGCCAGCTCGCGGATCAGTCCGACGATCGCCTCGACGTCGTCCACGCGCGCAGGGCGCAGCAGGGGTTGGGTGGTCATGCACCGATTCTCGCAAACCGGCATGCGTTGGCAGGGGCCGGGTGTGGTGCAGCGCGTCGTCTACAGTGAGCCATGTCAGTGGCCCCCTATGCCCCGAGGCGCCCGGCCGCAGGCCGAAGCTTGGCCGTCCGCGGATTGAGCTAC
>JAABTC010000065.1 GCA_011390055.1 Burkholderiales bacterium
ATCGGGTAGTTCTCGTTGAGCAGCGTCAGGTAATAGAAGACGTTGTCCTGCTGCTCGACCATGCGCTTCAAGCCGTGGTGCAGGATCACCCCGACCTCGTGCGCGAAGCTCGGGTCGTAGCTGATGCAGTTCGGGATCGTGCCGGCCAGGATGTGGCTGTGGCCGTCCTCGTGCTGCAGGCCTTCCCCGTTCAACGTGGTGCGGCCCGAGGTGCCGCCGAGCAGGAAGCCGCGCGCCTGCATGTCGCCCGCCGCCCAAGCCATGTCGCCGATGCGCTGGAAGCCGAACATCGAGTAGTAGACGTAGAACGGCACCATGATGCGGTTGTTCGTCGAGTAGCTCGTCGCCGCGGCGATCCACGAGCCCATCCCGCCGGCCTCGTTGATGCCCTCCTGCAGGATCTGCCCGTCGACCGCTTCGCGGTAGTACATGACCTGGTCCTTGTCGACCGGGGTGTAGTTCTGGCCTGCGGGGTTGTAGATGCCGATCTGGCGGAACAGGCCCTCCATGCCGAAGGTGCGCGCCTCGTCGACCAGGATCGGCACGACGCGCGGGCCCAGGGCCTTGTCGCGCAGCAACTGCGTCAGGAAGCGCACATAGGCCTGCGTGGTGCTGATCTCGCGGCCTTCGGCGGTGGGTTCGAGCACGGCCTTGAAGGTCTCGAGCGGCGGCACCGTGAACTGTTCGTCGGCCTTGGGCCGGCGCTTGGGCAGGTAGCCGCCGAGGGCCTTGCGGCGCTCGTGCAGGTACTTCATCTCGGGCGTGTCGTCGGCCGGTTTGTAGAACGGGATCTCGGCCAGCTGGCTGTCCGGAATCGGGATGTTGAAGCGGTCGCGGAAGATGCGGATGTCGTCGTCGGTGAGCTTCTTGGCCTGGTGCGCGGTGTTCTTGCCCTCGCCCGATTTGCCCATGCCCCAACCCTTGACGGTCTTGATCAGCAGCACCGTCGGGTGGCCCTTCGCCGCGTTGGCGGCGTGGAAGGCGGCATAGACCTTGCCGGCGTCGTGGCCGCCGCGGCGCAGGTTCCAAACGTCGTCGTCGCTCATCTTGGCCACCATCTCGAGGGTGCGCGGATCGCGGCCGAAGAAATGCTTGCGCACGAAAGCGCCGTCGTTGGCCTTGAAGGCCTGGTAATCGCCGTCGAGCGTGTCCATCATGATCTTCTTCAGCGCGCCGTCCTTGTCGCGCGCCAGCAGCGGATCCCAATTGCTACCCCAGATCAGCTTCAGCACGTTCCAGCCTGCACCGCGGAATTCGCCCTCGAGCTCCTGGATGATCTTGCCGTTGCCGCGCACCGGGCCGTCCAGGCGCTGCAGGTTGCAGTTGATGACGAAGATCAGGTTGTCGAGCTTCTCGCGCGCGGCCAGGCCGATGGCGCCGAGCGATTCAGGCTCGTCCATCTCGCCGTCGCCGCAGAACACCCAGACCTTGCGGTTGGCGGTGTCGGCGATGCCGCGCGCGTGCAGGTACTTCAGGAATCGCGCCTGGTAGATCGCCATCAGCGGGCCGAGGCCCATCGAGACGGTCGGGAACTGCCAGAACTCGGGCATCAGCTTCGGATGCGGGTAGCTCGACAGGCCCTTGCCCGCCACCACTTCCTGGCGGAACTTGAGCATCTGCTCTTCGGAGAGGCGGCCCTCCAGGAAGGCCCGCGCGTAGATCCCCGGGGAGCTGTGCCCCTGGATGTACAGCAGGTCGCCGCCGTGGGTGTCGCTGGCCGCGTGCCAGAAGTGGTTGAAGCCGGCCGCGAACATGTGGGCCAGCGAGGCGAACGAGCTGATGTGGCCGCCGAGGTCACCGCCGTCGGCCGGATCGAGCCGGTTGGCCTTGACCACCAGTGCCATCGCGTTCCAACGCATGTACGCGCGCAGCCGGCCCTCGAGTTCGAGGTTGCCGGGGCTGCGCGCTTCATCGCCCGGTTCGATCGAATTGATGTAGCCGGTGGTGGCCGAGAACGGCCGATCGATGCCCGTCTGGCGCGCATGCTCCAGCAGTTGCTCGATCAGGTAGTGGCCGCGTTCGCGCCCCGCGCTGGCCACCACGGCCGACAGGGCATCGAGCCATTCACGGGTCTCCTGATCGTCGGTGTCCGGGCGGGTGTCGTGGGCGGCGCCTGCCGCAGATCGCGCTGACATGTCGAGTGTCTCCTTGTGGGTCGGCCACGGGCCGCGCGGCAGTGTCGCACAGGCCCACAGACATTTCAAATAGTGGCTAGGCGTTTTGTATTGCGGAACCACTTCTCGGACTGCGGGGCTTGCACGGTGCCGGGTGGCCGCCCCGGATAATCGCGCATGGCCAGCCCCTCCGAACTGTCGCGCGACAGCGAAATGTCCGCTTACACGCGACGACAGCGACTTTTCGGCGGCTGGTGGCGGCGCCAGTCACCGACGCGACAGGACCGCTTTGCGACGATCGGGCCGCTGGTGTCGGTGCTGCTGTTCCTGGCGGCCATCATTGCGGCCTTCTGGTACCTGCGCAATGAAGAAATCGCGCGCGAAACCGACACCGTGCAGCGCGACACCGAAATTGCCCAGCAACAGATCCGCCTGCGCCTGCAAGACGATCGCGAACAGCTCGATCGGCTGGCCCGGCAGCTGGCCAGCAACGAGCTCGATCCGTCTCAGTTCGGCCCGTTGGCAGCAGCCTTCGCTCGCGACCGCCCGGCCCTGACCCACCTGTCGTGGGTCCTGCCGAACCGCGCGCTGCGCGGCAGCCACGCGGTGGCCGTGTTCCATCCCGAAGTGGACCCGAGCGGCGACGCGATGCAGGCGGCGCTGCCGGTGGCCGGCGAGTCGAGCGAGCCCGAGCGCGCCTTCAAGGCGGCCCGCACCAGCCGGCAGGCCGTTTATTCCCGCGGCTTCCGCAATGCCAGCGGCACCAACGTGTTCCAGCTGCAGTTGCCGATGCTCGAGCGCGCCAACTTCACCGGCGTGCTAATCGCCGAGTACTCGATCGACACCTTGCTGCGCAGCTCGGTGCCGCCCGAGGTGACGCAACGCCACACCATCGCCGTGCTCGACGCGGACGGGCGCGAACTGGCGGGCAGCGTGCTGCAGATGCCGGGCCAGCGCGTGAGCCGCCCGACCATCGTCCACGACCTGCCGCTGGCCCCCACCGACAACGGGCTGGTGCTGCGCGGACAGGGCTGGCGCACGTCCGTCGGCCTGGTGGGCAACACCTTGTTCTGGATGGTCGTGGCCTTGTCGGTGCTGACGGTCTGGATGCTGCTGGGCACCTGGCGCCACATGCGCCGGCGCGGCCAGATGCAGAGTGCCCTGGTGCAGGAGACCAACTTCCGCCGCGCGATGGAGAACTCGATGCTGACCGGCATGCGCGCGATGGATGCCGACGGTCGCATCACCTACGTCAACCCGGCGTTCTGCGCGATGACCGGGTTCGGTGAGGCCGAACTGGTGGGCCAGCTGCCACCTTTCCCGCACTGGCCGCCCGACCGCATCGACGAGAACCTGCGCCTGCTGGCGCAGGAGCTGCAAGGGCGCAGCCCGTCGGGCGGCATCGAAGTCAAGGTGATGCGCAAGGAAGGCACGCAGTTCGATGCGCGGATGTACGTCTCCCCGCTGATCGACGCGCGCGGCATGCAGACCGGCTGGATGACCTCGATGACCAACATCACCGAGGCCAAGCGCATCCGCGACCAGCTCTCGGCCTCGCACGAACGCTTCACCACCGTGCTCGAAGGTCTGGACGCCGCGGTCTCGGTGCTGTCGATGCAGCAAAGCGAACTGCTGTTCGCCAACCGTTCGTACCGCCTGTGGTTCGGCGCCGATCCGCAAGGCCATGCGCAGCTGGCCAGCAGCAGTGTCGCGCTGCCCTTCGTGGCCTCCACCGACGATGGCGACGACGCGGTCGACAACCTGTCCGGGCTGCCCACCGAATCGCTGACCGCCGCCGGGTCCGACCCGCGCGAGATCTACGTCGAGTCGCTGCAAAAGTGGTTCGACGTGCGTTCGCGCTACCTGCAGTGGACCGACGGGCGACTGGCCCAGATGCTGATCGCCACCGACATCACCTCGCGCCGGCGCATCGAGGAGCAGGCTGCGCAGCAGGCCGAAAAGGCACAGGTGACGAGCCGCCTGGTCACGATGGGCGAGATGGCCAGCTCGGTGGCCCACGAGCTGAACCAGCCGCTGACCGCGATCACGAACTACTGCAATGGCATGGTCTCGCGGGTGCGGGCCGATTCGATCGTGAAGGACGACCTGATCGCGGCGCTGCTCAAGACCGCGCGCCAGGCCGAACGTGCCGGCCAGATCATCCACCGCATCCGCGCCTTCGTGAAGCGCAGCGAACCGCAGCGTCAGAGCGCCGATGCGCGGGCCATCATCGACGATGCGGTGGAGCTCGCGGGCATCGAGATGCGTCGACGCAACGTGGCGCTGACCACCTACGTCGCGCAGCGGCTGCCGGCGCTGCATTGCGACCCGATCCTGATCGAGCAGGTGGTGTTGAACCTGTTGAAGAACGCGGCCGAAGCCATCGACAGCGCACAGCTGCCGGCCACGCGGCGCCACATCGAGCTGCGCGTGGTGCCCCGGCACACCGCCGAAGAGGGCGGCGTGATCGAGTTCAGCGTGACCGACCGCGGGCCGGGCGTGCGCGAAGACGCCTTGGCGCGCCTGTACGAAGCCTTCTTCTCGACCAAGGCCGAAGGCCTGGGGATCGGGCTGGCACTGTGCCGTTCGATCGTGGAGTCGCACCGGGGCAGGATGCGGGCGACGAACCTCTACAATGGCGAGGTCGTCGTCGGCTGCCGATTTGCGTTCACGCTGCCGGTCGACACGCTGGCCCGTCATGAGCCCTTGGCCGCGCCCACCGCGCGCGAGAACGTCAACGCGAACCTCACATCATGAGCCTGATCCCGAAGAAGGGCACCGTTTACGTGGTCGACGACGACGAGGCCGTGCGCGATTCGCTGCAGTGGCTGCTCGAAGGCAAGGACTACCGCGTCAAGTGCTTCGATTCGTCGGAGTCCTTCTTGTCGCGCTTCGACCCGCGCGAAGTGGCCTGCCTGATCGCCGACATCCGCATGGAGGGCATGAGCGGCCTGGAGTTGCAAGACCGCCTGGTCGAGCGCCGCAGCCCCCTGCCAATCGTCTTCATCACCGGCCATGGCGACGTGCCGATGGCGGTGACGACGATGAAGAAAGGCGCGATGGATTTCATCGAGAAGCCGTTCAAGGAAGAAGAGCTGCTCGGCCTGGTCGAGCGCATGCTCGACAGCGCGCGCAGCGCCTTCAGCCAGCACCAGGAGCAGGCCAGCCGCGATGCACTGCTGTCGCGCCTGACCACCCGCGAAGCGCAGGTGCTCGAGCGCATCGTCGCCGGCCGCCTGAACAAGCAGATCGCCGACGATCTGGGCATCAGCATCAAGACGGTCGAGGCGCACCGCGCCAACATCATGGAAAAGCTGAATGCCAACACGGTGGCCGACCTGCTGAAGATCGCGCTCGGGGCCCAGACCGCCAAGGCATGAGGCTGCGCACACCACGAGGCCGCACCATGCGGCCTTTTTTGTGGGTCCTGCCATGACGGCCCGCACGCTTGACGGCACGGCGCTGGCGCGGACCGTGCGTGGCGAGGTGGCCGAACGCGTTGCGGCCCTGGCGTTGCGCGGGGTGCGGCCGGGCCTGGCCGTGATCCTGGTCGGCGACGATCCGGCCAGTGCCGTCTATGTGCGCAACAAGGTCAAGGCCTGCGAAGACAGCGGGCTGCACTCTGTGCAGGAGCGCTACGCGGCCTCGATGACCGAGGCCGACCTGCTTTCGCGCATCGCGGCGCTGAATGCCGACCCGCTGATCCACGGCATCCTGGTGCAGATGCCGCTGCCCAGGCACCTCGACGCCCACCGCGTGATCGAGGCCATCGCCCCGGCCAAGGACGTCGACGGTTTCTCGGTGCACAGCGCGGGCCAGTTGATGGCCGGCCTGCCCGGGCTGCGCCCGGCCACGCCGCTGGGCTGCATGAAGATGCTCGAGAGCACCGGCGTGTCGCTGCGCGGCCAGCACGCGGTGGTGATCGGCCGCAGCAACACCGTCGGCAAGCCGATGGCGCTGCTGCTGCTGCAGGCGCATGCTACGGTGACCGTGTGCCACAGCGGCACGCCCGACCTGGCCGCGCACACGCGATCGGCCGACATCGTGGTGGCCGCGGTCGGCCGGCGCGGCATGCTGACGGCCGCGATGGTCAAGCCCGGTGCCATCGTGATCGATGTCGGCATCAACCGCGACGAGGCTGGCAAGCTCTGCGGCGACGTTGACTTCGCGGGCGTCGCCGAAGTGGCGGGCTGGATCTCGCCGGTGCCCGGCGGCGTCGGGCCGATGACCATCGCGATGTTGCTCTCCAACACCCTGCAGGCGGCTGAACTTGCCGCCGCAGCAACGCACCAAGCACCATGAACAATCCGTTGCTCGAGATCGAGGACTTGCCGGCCTTCGACGCCATCCGGCCGGAGCATGTCGGCCCGGCCCTTGACATCCTGCTCGGCCAGGCCGACGCAGCACTCGAACGCGTCGTCGGGCCCGACGTGCCAGCCGACTACGACGCCCTGTCGGCCGTGCTCGACGTGGCCACCGAACGCCTGGGGCGCGCCTGGGGCGCCGTGTCGCACCTGAACGCGGTGGCCGACACGCCGGCGCTGCGCGCGGTCTACACCGAGAACCTGCCGAAGGTGACCGAGTTCCACACCCGGCTCGGCGCCAGCGAGGCGCTCTACGCCAAGTACAAGGCCATCGCCGCAGGCCCGGCCGCGGCATCGCTGTCGCCGCCGCGCCGCAAGGCGCTGGCCAATGCGCTGCGCGACTTCGTGCTGTCCGGGGCCGAACTGCAAGGCGCCGCACGCGAGCGCTTCGCGGCAATCCAGGAACGCAGCGCCGAGGTCGAGCAACAGTACCGCGAGCACGTGCTCGACGCGACCGACGGCTACAGCCTGGTCGTCGGCACCGAGCGGCTGGCCGGCGTGCCCGCCGACGTCTTGCAGGCCACGCGCGAGGCGGCCGAGGCCGAAGGCCAGGCCGGTCACAAGCTGACGCTGCACTACCCGGTCTACGGCCCGGTGATGCAGTACGCCAGCGATCGCGCGCTGCGCGAAACGCTCTACACCGCCTACGTCACGCGGGCCAGCGAACTCGGCCCCAGTGAGCAGGACAACGGCCCGCTGATGAACGAACTGCTGGCGCTGCGTCAGGAGGCTGCTCAACTGCTCGGACATGCGAGCTATGCCGACGTGTCGCTGGTGCCCAAGATGGCGCGCTCGACGCGCGAAGTCGACAGCTTCCTGCGCGACCTGGCCCAGCGCGCACGCCCCTACGCCGAACGCGACCTGGCCGAACTGCAGGCCCATGCGGGTGCCGAGCTGGCTCTGCCCGACCTGCACGCCTGGGACCTCGCCTACGCCAGCGAGAAGCTGAAGGAGGCCCGTTATGCCTTCAGCGACCAGGAGGTCAAGCGCTACTTCACCGAGCCGCGCGTGCTGGCCGGCTTGTTCGAGATCGTGCAGACGGTGTTCGAAGTGACTATCACGCCCGACACCGCACCGGTCTGGCACGACAGCGTGCGCTTCTACCGCGTCGAGCGGAAGCTGGAGGGCGCCGAGGACGGCGCGGGCCGCTTGCTGGCCCAGTTCTACCTCGACCCCTACGCCCGCCCCGGCAAACAGCCCGGCGCCTGGATGGACGACGTGCGCGTGCGCTGGGCCCGGCCCGACGGGGTGCTGCAGACCCCGGTGGCCACCCTCACCTGCAACTTCGCGCCGCCCGTCGGCGCCGAGCCGGCCCTGCTGACGCACGACGACGTGATCACCCTCTTCCATGAATTTGGACACGGCCTGCACCTGATGCTGACGCAGATCGACGACATCGGCGTGTCGGGCCTGTCGGGCGTGGAGTGGGACGCGGTCGAGCTGCCGAGCCAGTTCATGGAGAACTTCTGCTGGGAATGGGACGTGCTCACCCGGCTCACGGCGCATGTCGAGACCGGCCAACCACTGCCGCGCGGGCTGTTCGACAAGATGGTCGCCGCCAAGAACTTCCAGAGCGGATTGGGCACGCT